>CAYZND010000011.1:0-11268 GCA_964479495.1 uncultured Mesoterricola sp. | reverse complement strand
GCCAGGATCAGGGCGAAGGTGATGCCCAGAAGCCAGATGGTGCTCATGTCACTTCCCTCCCATGAGGACGGCGGCGGCCGGTTCGATCACCTGGGACATGATCGGGTGGAAGAAGACCCCGGTGAGCAGGCAGGAGGCCGCCAGCAGGATCACCGAGACCGACATGGCGAGGGGGGCCTCCTTGAGGTCCTGCCACTTGAGGTTCAGCTTCCCGAAGAAGACCTTCCGCTGGATCACCAGGAAGTAGCCCAGGGTGAAGATGCTGAAGAGGGCGGCCAGGGTGGCCACGCCGTAGCGGTGGGCCTGGACGGCGCCGAGGATGATGAAGAGCTTGCTCCAGAAGCCATTGAAGGGCGGGATGCCGGCGATGGAGAGGGTGCCGAAGACCGAGGTGGTGCTGGTCACGGGCATCCGGTTCTCCAGGCCGCCCATCTCCGTCATGTTGCGGGTGCCGGTCCGGTACTGGATGGCGCCGCTGTTGAGGAAGAGGAGGCTCTTGAACTGGGCGTGGTTCAGGATGTGGAAGAGGGCGCCCGCGATGGCCAGCGGGTTGCCGATGCCCAGGCCGATCATGATGTAGCCGATCTGGCTGATGCTGGAATAGGCCAGCATGCGCTTGATGTCGTCCTGGTAGTAGGCGATGATCGCGCCGAAGGCCATGGAGACGAGGCCCAGGATCACGAAGACGCTTTGGATCTGGGGCGTCCGGGGGTAGAGGTAGAGGAAGATGCGGATCAGGGAGTAGACACCCGCCACCTTGATCACCACGCCGGAGAGGATGGCCGAAACCGGAGCCGGGGCCGAGGGGTGGGCATCGGGCAGCCAGGCATGGAAGGGCATGATGGCGGCCTTCAGGCCGAAGCCCGTCACGAAGAGGGCCCCGATGAAGAGGTAGAGGCGCCAGTTGCCCGGGTTGGCGGCCAGGGCGGCCTTGACGCCCACGAACTCCAGGGTCCCCAGGTTCATGTAGACCAGGGCCAGGCCGATCAGGACCATGGCCGTGCCCACCACGGAGAGCAGGAGGTATTTGAGGGCGGACTCGATGCCGTCGAACTGGAGGGTGAAGGCCACCAGCATGTAGGAGGCGATGGAGGCCACTTCCAGGTAGACATACAGGCTGAAGAGGTCGCTCACCAGCACCACGCCGTTGAGGCCCAGCAGCAGGATCAGGAAGAGGCCGTAGAACTTCGCGCGGCCCCCCAGATGGTCCAGGTAGTCCGTGGCGTAGATCAGGCAGGCCAGCCCGATGGTGTTGATCAGCAGGACAAAGAGCCGGCTGACGGCGTCGGCCTGGAGGTGGACGCCGTTGGCGTTGAAGATGGGCGCCACGTTCGGGTCCAGGACCAGCCAGAGGCTCAGGCCCGTGAGGACAAGGCCCGTGAGCACGGCCAAGGCATCGGCCAGCCGCCGGTGGGCCTTCGAGGCGAAGGGCATCCCGAGGGCTGCGATGAGCGGAATGAGGAAGAACCAGGAGATGTTAGGCATTGATCACCCCAGTGGAGACCGGTTCCGGGCTAGCGGAGAAGGACGAGGGCCGAGACCAGGACGAACCCGGCGACCACCCAGGCGAGGTAGTTGCTGTAGACGCCGGTGTGGATGGCGCTCAGGGCGGGGCGGGCGATGTCACGGCCCGTGCCGATGAACCAGTCCGCGACCCGGTCGATGAGGCGCTCGAAGCGCCAGAACACCAGGTGAGCGGTCCACTGGACGACCTTCACACCCACTTCGTAGGCATCGAAGGCCTTATCCTCGGCCAGCTGGTAGGCACGGCTCAGGACCGGGGACTCCCGCAGGAAGTGGAAGGTGTTCCACTCGGGCTTGCCGGACTGGCGCAGGGCGAAGAAGAGGGTGGCGCCCAGGACCCACGTGCCCACACAGGCAATGGTCGTGGGGGAAACGTTCCAGGTCTCCCGGAGCCAATCGGACTCGTGCAGACCCACCACGCCGCCGATGAGGCCGCTGTTCATGTCGAAGACGAAGCCTCCCAGCAGGGCGGCGGCGCCGAGGACCACCACCGGGCCCGTGAGGGACCAGTCCAGGTCAGCCTTGACCTTGTTGCGCCAGCCCGAAAGGATCACGGCCGCCAGCTTGAGGATGACCGCGATGTTGAAGACGACACCGGTCCACACGAAGAAGAAGGCAAAGAAGCGGTGCTGCTCCAGCAGGCCCTTGAAGACGAAATCCAGGGCCAGGAATCCTCCGGTGGGAGGCAGGGAAACCGCAGCGGTGAAGGCCATGAGGAAGCCGGCCACCGTGTAGGGAAGGATCTCCTTGCGGTTCTCGATCTCCTCGAGGGAGGGCCCGCCTGCGGCCTGTTCCAGGTTGCCCACCGTGTAGAACATGGCGGACTGGAAGAGGACGTGGGTCAGCAGGAACATCAGCGCACCGGCCATGCCCGCGGCCGCGGACGTGGCCATGCCGGCCACCATGAAGCCCAGGGAGGACATGGCGATGAGCGCCAGGACCTTCCGGAAGTGGCGTTCCACCAAGGCTGGAACGATGGCGGCGAAGATGGTCACCGTGGCGAAGACGAACATGACCGTCTTGGCGCCCGCGCTCAGGGTGAAGAGGGTGTTGCAGATCAGGAAGAGCAGGTAGACGCCCAGCACCTTGCCCAGCGTCAGCGGCAGCGCCGCGAAGCCAGGAGTGGGCATCTTCTCGGCCGCCTCGGGGACCCAAGCGTTGAAGGGCCACATGCCGGCCTTGGCACCCGCGCCCACGAACATGAGCGCGAAGGCCGCGAAGGCCGCGAACGAGGAACTCGTGGCCACACGGCTGGCCGTGTCCAGATGGAGGCTGCCATGCAGGTGCTCATAGACCATCAAACCCAGGATCAGGAGGAAGTCGCTGGCACCGTTGAGCACCAAAGCCTTCATGGCCAGGGGCTCCGTGCCATCGCCGCCCGCGAGGATCATGGCGTAGAGGGAGACCAGGACCAGCTCCCAGCCGATGAGCAGGACCAGGACGTTCTGGGCCAGGATCGCGCCGCAGGCGCTCCCGAAGGCCACCAGGGCGAAGGTCGTGAACAGCCAGGGGCGGGGAATCCGGCCGATGGAACGCAGCAGGTAGATGCCGTTCAGGATCTGGAAGAAGAACAGGAATCCCAGGAGGAGCGCCTTCCAGCCGGTGATGCCGAAGGAGAGGTCGAAGAGGCCCAGCCAGGGGATATGGGACGAGGCGCTGGCGTCCGCCAGGAGACCCAGGGAGGCCAGCAGGGTGATGACCACCGTGCCGAGGCCGGCCCAGGCCAGGGCGGAGGCGTTCTTGCGCAGGAACGGCAGGACGGCAGCCCCCACCAGGATCGGGAGGGCGATGGGCAGCGCGAGGAGCAGGGTGTTGTTCATGATCGGACCTCAGTGCTCGGTGCTGACATGGGCGGATTCGGGCATGAGGGCTTCCCGCTGCTCGTTGGCCTTGTTGGCCAGGTTCCAGGGGAGCTGGAGCCCCAGACCCGAGATCAGGGTGAGCAGCGCCAGGACGGCGACCACGCCCACCATGATCGGGGAGCCTTCGTGGTGGGACTCACCGCGGGGAGCGCCCAGGAAGACGAGGTGGAAGCTCTTGAGCATGTACATCAGCGTCAGGATGGCGGTGAGGATGGCCATGGTGGCGATGATGGGGTGGCCGCCCTCGAAGAGACCGGTGATCACGAAGTCCTTCGCAAAGAAGCCGGCCAGGGGCGGGATGCCCGCGATGCTCAGGGCGCAGGTCACGTAGACGATGGCGGTGATGGGCATCTTCTTGATGAGGCCGCCCATCTTGGTCATGTCCTTGGTGTGAGTGCCGTGCTCCACGATGCCAGCGCACAGGAAGAGGCCGCCCTTGGCCAGGCCGTGGGCCATGATGTAAAGGATGGCGCCGATGTAGCCCCACTTGGAGACGGCGGCGAAACCCAGGAAGGTGTAGCCGATCTGGCTGACGGTGGAGTAGGCCAGCAGGCGCTTGATGTTGGTCTCCATCAGGGCCGCGCAGGCGGAGATGAAGGCGCTGGCCATGGCGAAGCCCAGGATCCAGACCCAGTAGCCCTCGGGGATCACCATGCCGTTCAGGAACATGCGGGCGAAGCCGTAGAGGCCGATCTTCACCAGGATGGCGGCGTGGAGCAGGGAGGTGATGGTAGAGGGGGCCACACCGGCGTCGGGAATCCAGGTGTGGAGGGGCACCGTGGCGCTCTTGCTGAAGATGCCGGCCATGATCAGGGCCAGGGCGATGGCGCTGATGGGCTTGCCCGCCAGGCTGCCGGGACCCACGAGGTCGAAGGAGCCGTGCTGGGCGAAGACGAGGCTGAAGCCGAGCAGCATGAGGACCGCGCCCGCGAAGGTGAGCAGGAAGGCCTTGTCCGCCTTCCAGACGTATTCAGGTTCGCGGTAGTAGCCGATGAGCCGCCAGCAGGCCAGGGCCGAGATCTCCCAGAAGAGATACATGAAGATGAGGCTGGTGGAGAACACCAGGCCCATCATGGCGCCCACGAAGAGGGTCACGATGAAGTAGTACTCCGGCTCGTGGTGCTCGTGCTCGATGTAGCCCAGGGAGTAGATGGCGATGAGGGTCGCGATCAGGGAGGCCGTGAAGGACATGAAGATCGACAAGGCGTCGATGTTCAGGCCGAAGTTGATGGAGACGCCCAGTCCCTGGAACAGGGGGTAGAGCTGGAACTCCTTCAGACCCCCCAGGCCGGGGGCCAGGAGGCTCCACGTCAGGATGTTGGTGGTGGCGATGAGGGCCACGGCCAGATACCCCGTGAGCTTCTTCCTCCCCATCCATCCCAGGAGCGGGATCAGAAGGGATCCCAGCAGGGGAACCGCGATGATCTTCATCACTTGTGCCTGATAGTCCATACGGCTACCTCAGGTGTGGTTGACGGTTGACTTCAACAAGTCGTTCGCTAACAGAGCCCTCTTCAGGGCAGCTGCCAGACCTACCCAGCATGAAAGACCAGTGGATCGGCGCTTTCAGGACTCGCGTGGAGCGGCATTCAAAGT
Source organism: uncultured Mesoterricola sp. (assembly GCA_964479495.1). Classification (GTDB taxonomy): domain Bacteria; phylum Acidobacteriota; class Holophagae; order Holophagales; family Holophagaceae; genus UBA1801. The sequence continues at coordinate 6,286 of CAYZND010000011.1, read as the reverse complement.
AGCACAGAAGGCTTGGAGCGTAACGATTTGGAAAATCTCACGATTACCAGTATTTTCCTTGAGTCGCGCCAATTTCCCAATCCCGCGTCGCATTCTCAGGGGCTTTGAGGGGCTTTGATGTTCGCCACAGTCCCTTTGATTTACCGCACAACTTACCTGGGTGCCCTCAAAGGAGTGCGGGAGGCGCTCGAAGAAGCGATCCCGGGCATCCAAGAGGCTGGGCTACCCTGGAGGTGCCGCTTGGAGGTGGGATGTGTGCCTGGCCGTACCGGGAAAGATCATCGAGATCCGCGACGACAGTCTGCGCACGGGGCGCGTCTCCTTCGGCCAGGTGGTCAAGGAGGTGAGCCTGGCCTTGGTGCCCAAGGCCGATGTGGGGCAGTACGTCATGATCCACGCCGGCATGGCCCTGGAAGTCATTGACGAGGCGGCGGCCTACAAGGTCTTCGAAGCCCTTAAAGAGTTGGAAGACGAAGGCCTTACCGGCGATGGATGGGCTTAGCATGCATGAGATGACCCTGATGGGCGAGGTCCGGGAGATCGTGGTCCAGGCCGCCAGGCAGCACAAGTTCGAGCGGGTCAAGCGGGTGGTGCTGGAGATCGGACGGCTCTCCGGTGTGCAGGCGGAGGCCATGCGCTTCTGCTTCGACGTGGTCATGGAGGACACGCCGGCGGCCAAGGCCACCCTGGAGATCGAGGAACTGCCCGGCGTGGCCTGGTGCAACCGCTGCGCCATGGAGGTGGAGATCACCAGCCGCATCGAGCCCTGCCCCCACTGCCACGGAATGCCCGGCAAGATCCTGGGGGGCACCGAGATGCGGGTCAAGGGCCTCGAGGTGGAGTGAGCGTGGCAAGGAGGCGGTGGCTGGCGGCGGCGGGAGCCCTCGCCCTCGTGCTAACGTGGGGGACCATGAGCGGATGGCCTCTGTCCCTGCACGTGCTGCGTGTCTACCCCAAGAAGCTGGGCTCGTCCCTGGCGGGCTGGGCGGCGGAGCGCACCCTGCCGAGGTGGACCCGGGCGGCGCTTCTGGGACGGTTTGCCCGGTTCTATGACATCAACCTGGGGGAAGCGGAGTTCCCTCTTGAGGACTACCCGACCTTCCAGGCCTTCTTTACGCGGAAGCTCAAGCCCGGCTTGCGGCCCCAGGACACGTCCATTCCCGGCGCCCTCAACAGCCCCGTGGACGCCCAGGTCATCGCCTGCGGCCGCATCCGGCAAGGGACGGTCCTCCAGGCCAAGGGGCTTCCCTACCGGATCGCCGAGCTTCTGAAGCACGACCCCGACCCCGCCCGCTTCGAAGGGGGACATTACCTGACCCTGTACCTCTCCCCGAAGGACTACCACCGCATCCATGTCCCCCTGGAGGGACACCTGAAGGCGGTGGGCCGGGTGGAAGGGGAGCTCTGGCCCGTGAACGAGGCCAGCACGACCCATGTTCCCCGACTTTACGAGCGCAACCGTCGCGCCACCTGGGTGGCCAGGGGCTCTGGACCGGATGAAGGCCTGGAGGTGGCCGTGGTCCTGGTGGGGGCCACCCACGTCGGCGGGGTGGTCATCGACGGGCGCTGGCTGGAAGGCCGTTCCCTGCCTACGGATGGGGGCTTTTCCGTAAAGGATCTGCCCTGCGAGCCCGGGGAGGATCTGGGCACCTTCCAGTTCGGCTCCACCGTGGTCCTCCTGGTGGGAGGCCCTAAGGCGGCGGACTGGAACCCCCATCGCACCGAGGGGGATGTGAAGGTGGGGCAGCGCCTGGGAGCCTTCCACTGATGGACGAGCTCGAGATCTTCCATGAAGAGCCGCTGTGGGAGGAGGGCGGTGATCTTCCAGGGGCTCTGGAGGCCCTGTTCGCCGCCACGGGGGAGGTGCTGGACCTCACGCGGCTCCAGGAGCTGACGGGGATACATGAAGGTCCGCTGCGGCAGGCCATCGAGAAGCTCCAGGAACGGCTTCAGCCCCCGCGCGGCCTCCGGCTCCTGGAGGTGGCGGGCGGCTGGCGGATGGCCACGGCGCCCCACTATGCGAGCCTGGTCTCCAAGCTGGTGACCCGGATCCGAAGCGGGCGCCTGACCCCCGCCCAGATCGAGACCCTGTCGATCATCGCGTACCGCCAGCCGGTCACCGTGCCCGAGATCAACGAGCTGCGCGGGATCACCTCCAGCGCGAACCAGGTGAAGAGCCTCCTGGAGCGGGAACTGATCGTCCCGGCCGGACGGAAGATGGTGGTGGGCAGGCCCATGACCTATGCCACCACCCAGAAGTTCCTCCTCCACTTCGGCCTCAACAGCCTGAACGACCTGCCCCGGTTGGCGGACTTCGGGGAGGGGAACCTGGAGGCCCAGGCCCTGGCTCAGCTGGAACCGCCTCTGCCCCAGGATGGCCTCTTTGCCGGGATCGAGCCCGAGGAACCCTTCCACGAACCCGGCGATCAGCCCGTGATGTAGCGCTCCAGCTGCTCGATCCGGAAAGCCTGCAGGGAGATCGTGGCCTTCACCAGGTCGCCGATGGAGAGGATGCCCAGCAGCTTCTGGGCTTCGTTGACCACCGGCAGGTGGCGGATGTGGCGGTCGGTCATGATCGCCAGGCACTCCTCCACGGTCTGGGCCGGTGTCACGTAGAAGACATGGTCGCTCATGACCTCCCGAACCGCGGTGGCCAGGAAGGATCGACCCGGGAGCCCCACCTTCCGGGCGAAGTCCCGCTCCGAGAAGATGCCCGCCACCTTGCCCTTGTCCAGGACCAGCACGGCGCCGATGTCGTGCCGGGCCAGGAGGGCCAAGGCCTGCTGCACCGTGTCCGTGGGCGCCACGGACACCAGGGGGCGGTCCTTTTCGTCGAGCAGGTGTTGGATGGAAACCATGCCTTCCTCGGGAATGTATTTCCCCTTAGATACGATGGGAGGGGGAACCGTTACCCTGAAACCATGGATGATCGCGAATTCAAAGGATGGACCCGCTCTGGACCTCGCCCCCCGGGAGGCCTGGAACCCGAAGAGGACGAGACGTTGGACTACCTCTGCGGGTTCTGGAGGATCTTCCAGTACACCAAGGGGCATCGGTTCTCCCTGGATGACATCCTGACCGCCTGGTTCGGTACCACCTGCTGTCCCCGGGCGGATCGCATCGCGGACCTGGGTTCGGGGATCGGGAGCGTGGGGCTTGCCGCGGCCTGGCGGTGCCCTGGAGCCCGGGTCCACACCGTGGAAGCCCAGGCGATCTCAGCCCGTTTGGCCCGGAAGAGTGCCGCCTACAACGGGGTGCTGGACCGCTACACCATCCATGAGGGGGATCTTCGGGACCCGGGGCTCTTCGAGGGGGAAGCCCCCTTCGACCTGGTGCTTGGGTCGCCCCCGTACTGGCCCGTGGGTTCCCGCACGAAAGCGGAGCACCCCCAGGCCATCCCTGCCCGGCTGGAGGTGCGAGGGGACATCGCCGATTACGCGCAGGCCGCCGCCCGGCTCCTTGCCCCCGGGGGCGTCTTCGCCTGTGTCTTCCCTTCGGACCAGGTCGAGCGGGCCGCAGAGGCCTACCGCCGGGCCGGTCTCCTGCTGCTGAGGCGCCAGGACGTCATCTTCAAGGAGGGGGACCCCTACGGCCTGGGGCTCTTTGCCGGCAGCCGGGGAAGGGATCTGCCCCCGGGATTCGAAGCCGCCGCCGAGCTGCCCCAGGTGTCCACTCCCATCGTCGTTCGGCGGGCCGACGGGCGCATCCATCCCTCCATGGCCTTGGTGCGCTTGGTGATGGGTTTCCCCCCGGGGCTCGTATAGGGCCTTTTCTGCCGGAACTTCCTGGCCCGGAATTTCCTTCCAGGATCTTTCCTGCCGATACGTCGGCGTGAGGTGGTGATGGATCGAGGCACACTGCTGGGACTGTTTCTGGGGCTGGCCCTGCTGGGAGTGGCCATCGGCATCGGACCGAACCCGATGATCTTCCTCCATGGCCCCAGCCTCATCGTGGTCTGCGGGGGCATCATCGCCTCCACCTTGATCCGCTTCCCGCTTGCCAATGTCCGCTCAGCCTTCGATGTGGCCTCCCGGGCCTTCTTCACTCGGGCCAAGAGCCAGCCGGCGCTGGTGCTGGAGCTGGTGGGTCTCAGCCAGCGGGCCCGACGGGAGGGGATCCTGGCCCTCCAGAAGAACATCCCCGAAGACCCATACATGGCTCAGGGCATCCAGATGATCATCGACCGAGTCGACAAGAACCACATCCGGGACGTCCTGACGGCGGAGCTCCACGCCACCCACGACCGGCACAGCCTGGGGCAGGAGATCTTCCGCTTCATCGCCGGGGCGGCGCCTTCCTTCGGCATGGTGGGCACCCTCATCGGCATGGTGCAGCTCTTCGCCAGCATCAAGGATCCCGGCGGCCTCGGCGGAGCCATGGCCCTCAGCCTGCTGTCGACCCTGTGGGGCGCCGTCATCGCCTACCTCTTCGCCCTGCCCATCTCCGGGAAGCTGGAGCTGCGGGCCAAGGAGGAGGCCCAGAACAAGCAACTGATCCTGGAAGGGATTCTGGGCATCGCGGCCGAAATGCATCCCGCCCAGCTCGAAGAGCAGCTCAACGCCTTCCTTGCGCCCACGGACAAGGTGCGGCGACATTCCGTGCCGGTGAGCCGTGGCTAAGGTCAGCCTGCGGGGCCTGCGCCGCCGAGGCGTCGACTTCGAGTCCTTGTGGCTCATCACCTTCGCGGACCTGATGGTCCAGCTCATGGCCTTCTTCGCGGTGATCTACTCCTTTTCCCTGCAGGGACAGCAACAGATGAACCAGGTGATGGAGTCGCTCCAGAAGGCCCTGGGGGTCAGGACAGAGGGAAGGCTGCCCGCCGGATCCGGCATCCTGCCCGGCTCTACGGGCATCGGAACGGATCGGGCCGCGGACCTGGAGAAGCTGCTCGCGGACCTCAAGGCGGAAGAAGGCCGGGATGCGGGCGTTCATATGCGTATCGTGTCGTTCCGGGGTTCCATCCTCTTCGACGAGGGCAGCGCCACCGTGGATGTGACCTTCCAGCCGCTCATGACCCGCATCTCCAAGCTGGCGGGTGACTATCCCGGCTTCACCCTGATCTGCGAGGGCCATGCCGCTCCCGGCGAACGCGCCCGGAACGGTGGGGATGCCCTGGAGCTCAGTGGGTTGCGGGCCCAGGCCATCGTGCGCTTCCTGGCCTCCCAGGGGCTCGACATGTCCACCATCGCCGCGGAGGCCCACGGTGACGCCCAGGTGGAAGGGGATCCAACGAGCCCCGAGGGCCGGGCCCTCCAGCGTCGGGTGAAGTTCCGCTTCCAGCGGGTATCGGAAAAATAGTTGTCAGAGGTCAGTTGTCAGTGAAATGGGAAGCGGCCCCAAAGGGCCGCATCTTTTATTGCCGATGGCTGACAACCGACCACTGACAACTAATCTTCCGGTTCCTCGTAGTCCGCGTTGTGCCACACGTTCTGAATGTCGTCGTTGTCCTCCAGGAGATCCACGAGCTTCAGGAAACTCTTGAGCTTGTCGCCGGCGAGATCGACAGACGTGGAGGGGGCCATGATGATCTTGGCTTCGAGCTGGGGCAGCTTGGCGCCGTCCACGGCGTCCTTGACAGCCTGGTAGCCCTCGGGAGAGGTCTTGATCACCCAGGCGCCATCTTCGTTGACAACGTCATCGGCGCCAGCTTCCAGGGCCACCTCCATGACCTTGTCCTCGGGCACGTCGCTCTCGACGACGATCTGGCCCTGCTTGGAGAAGAGGTAGGCCACGGACCCCTGGGCACCCAGATCCCCGCCGAACTTGGCGAAGTAGCTGCGGATCTCGGGCGTGGTCCGGTTCTTGTTGTCCGTCATGGCCTCCGCCAGGATCGCCACGCCGCCAGGGCCGTAACCTTCGTAGATGACCTCCTCGTACGTCACGCCCTCAAGTTCGCCGGTGCCCTTCTTGATGGCGCGCTCCCAGTTGTCCTTGGGCATGTTGTTGCCCTTGGCCTGGTCCACGGCGAGGCGCAGGCGCGGGTTTGAGCCGATATCACCCCCGCCGAGGCGGGCCGCCACGGTGATCTCCTTGAGGATCTTCGTGAACAGCTTTCCACGCTTGGCGTCCAGGGCGCCCTTCTTGTGTTTGATGGTGGACCATTTATTGTGGCCGGACATGCTTCACTCCCTTGTCGTTCAATAGATCAGCCGCGCATCGCCCGCTTGGAGACGCGGGCGTAGGGCGGGGGTTCCTGGCGGATCACGGGCTTCTCCAGCATGAACTGGTACCACTGCTCTCCGTAGACCTTCATCTTCATGGCCTTGTTGTTCTGCAGGAGGTTCCG
>CAYZND010000010.1:4054-22384 GCA_964479495.1 uncultured Mesoterricola sp. | reverse complement strand
AGGACCACAGCTCGGATCGGAGGCCCCGGCGGCGTGAATTTCACCGCGTTGGAGACCAGGTTCTCGAGGGCGGTCCTCAGATAGAAGGGATCCGCGAGCACCAGCTGGGGCTCGCCGCGGAGCTCCATTTCCAGTTCGAAGCCCTTCTCCCTGGCCTTGGGCTTGAAACCCTCCAGCACCGCGGCCGCCAGGGGCAAGGGATCGGTGGGCTGGATCTGGAAGTCCAGCTTCCCGGCCTCGATCCGCGAGACATCCAGCAGCCGGCGGATCAGCTCGTTCATCGCGATGGAGGCCTGCTTGATGTTCCGGGCGGCCTTCCTCGACACCTCTGGATCCGTTTCTTCTTCCAGCAGATCCGCATAAAGGCTGATGGCGCTCAGTGGATTGCGCAGGTCGTGGGCGGCGATGCCCAGCATCCGGTCCATGTCTTCATTGGCGCGGAGGAGCCTCTGGTTCATCCGGTCGAGCATGTGGCTCTTGGAGCGGAGCTCGGCGGTGGCATCCTCAACCTTGGCTTCCAGCTCATCGTTGAGCCGCTTCAGGACCCCCTCCCCGAGCGACTCCAGCAGGGGCCTCCAGAGCCAGGTTCGGATCCAGGAACGCTCCCACCAGTTCGGCAGCACTTCGAAGGAGACTGAGGTCTCGGCGCCCCAGGGTTCCCCCTTCCGGCGGCTGCGGACCCGGAAGGTGTACTCGCCCGTGGGCAGGGAGGGATAGCGGGCGACATGCCCCCCCAGCGCCTGCCAACCCTTCTCGAGTCCCATCAGCTGGACCTGGTGTTCCAGCTTGCGCTCATTCAGGAAGCTCAGGGCGGTCAAATGGATCTCCACGGTGCTGTGGCTGCGGGGAAGAACCACGGGTTCTCGTGGATCCATGGAGAGGGGTTTCCCGGAGATGAAGAGGGCCTGAATATGGCTCTGCGGCAGGGGCGGATGGGGGATGACCGCCCCTCGGACCTGGACGCGGCTCAAGCCGGTGCTGCTCCCGATCCAAACCGCTCCGTCCGGCTCAGCGAGAAGAGACATCAGGTCGCAGTCGTTGCCGGCAAGGCCGTCCTCCACGGTGAAGGTCTCAAGATGTTCGCCAGCGATGCAGGTCACCCCATTCCCGGTGCCGATCCAGAGTCGGCCCCTGGCGTCTTCGCAGGCGGAGTAGGCCCGGTTGCTGGCCAGTCCCTTCGAGGAATCCAGGTGCCGCAGGATCTCCAGCTCTCCGCGCTTGGCAAGGAGGAGGGAGACGCCGAGCGTCTCCGTGTAGGTCACACAAAGGCTGCCATCCCTCAGCGCTACAACGCTTTCGAGCTGGCGATGGCGGAGACCGTCCTCCTCCCCGAACCGTTTCCAGCTGTTCCCATCGAAAATCAAGAGCCCCTGGGATCCCGTCACCAGGATCCTTCCCCGAAAGTCCTCCACCACGCCCCGGACGTCTTCCGCCCCACTCGCCGGTGGCAGCACCACAGGACGGAAGCGCCAGCGATCCGCTTCCTTCGTGCCAAGCCAAAGACCATCCCAGCGGGTGGCTAGCCAGAGACGCCCCTGGCGGTCCCAGAGCATCCTGAGTATGCACTGGACCTGGATTCCGGATTCCACACCGACACGTTCGCATCGACCCGTGTGGGAATCGTACCGAAGGAAGAAGCCTTGGTTCCCGCCGATCCACAGCAGGCCGTCCGAACTGCTCGTGATGGCATAGGGCCGGAACTCCCGGGTCCCGGGAATGGGTTCCCAGCCCTGCGATGAAGACCGGCAGACACCGCCCTCGGTGCCCACCCACAGGTTCCCGTCCGGGGAACGGTGCAAAGCCCAGATCATCTCGTGGGGCAGTCCGTCCGCCATGCCGAAGACCCGGATTCGATTCAACCCGAGGCTCTGGAACAGGCCGCCTTCGGCTCCGAACCAGAGGGATCCCTCCCGGTCCTCCAGCGCCGCGGTTGCGGTCCGCGCCTGGATGACGTCCGAAACGGCCGGATCACCTTGACCCGTGAGACGCAGACGGTGGACCCCTTCCTCGGAGGTCGCCACCAGCAGACCCAGGGGGCCCAGCTGCAGGGAGATGCACTCATCTGAGACCGGCGGGAGCAGTCCCAGGTGGTTCTCGAGCCGCGGGGCCCCTTCCGCCAGGGATTGTAGCCCTTCGAGCGTTCGCACCCAGAGGCGACTTGAAGTGTCCACCGCCAGCGCGGATCGTTCAGAAGAAATGAATCCTTGCTCGACCTCCAGTCGCCGGAGCAACCCTTCGGCACTGAGAAGATGCAGGGCACCTTGACCATGGACCCAGACCGTTCCCCGGGCCCTCCCCTCCGTCAGGGAGATGACCGGCCCACCCGCCCAACCGACCGCCGGGACCAAAGGTCCTCCCGCGCGGCACAGGAAGAGCCCCTCCGTAGAGCCCACCCAAAGGCTGCCCTCTGAGGTCGCAACCAAGGCCCGCACCCTTCCAAGGCGGACGCCTGGGCCGCAAGCCACCATCTCAAACCGTCCATCCTGAAGGCGTCCCAGCCCTCCGTGCTCCATCCCCACCCAGAGACCTCCGGTGGAGGCGGCACAGAGCACCAGGACGCTGGTGGATGGCAGACCATCCTTGATCCCGTATTCCTGGAACCGCTGGCCGTCAAATCGGAACAGGCCCCCTTGGGTGCCCACCCAAAGGAACCCGCTGGTGTCCTGCACCAGCTGATTGACCGCCAGGTTCTCGAGTCCCTCCCGGTAGCCATAGGCGCGCAGGGAGACCCGGCCCCGGGGTTCGCCGCAGGCGGCAAGGGGTTGCGTATCCTCCCTACTTGGACCGGCCATACCCCTGCTCTTCGGCTGGTCGGCAACGCTATATGAACTCAGTCAGATGAGAACGCTTATTTCGACCCCAGCCACTGGGCCAGATCGGCCCCGGTGGGGAAGGCACCCACCTGGCGTTTGATCTCCTTGCCGTTCGAATCCAGGATCACCAGCGTGGGGTAGGCCTCCAGGTTGAACTGCTTCGCCAGGCGCTTGCCCTCTTCCAGGGGCTTGCGGTCCTTGTATTCCACCAACACCGAGAGGGGCACCACCTTGGAGAGGGCGGCCTGGGCCTCGGGCGTGGGGAAGACCTTGGTCTTGAGGTACTGGCAGGGGGGGCACCACTCCGCCCAGAGGTCCATGAGGATCGGCTTCTTCTCGGCCTGGGCCCGCTTCACGGCGGCGGCGTAGCTCTCCTCCCACTTCACCGGGGACTGGGCCAGAAGGGGGGCGGTGACGAGCAGGAGGGCGGCGATGGCTTTCATGGTCTCTCCACAGGGGGATGCCCTGGTGCCCATAGGATGTCATGAGTGCAGAGGATGTTCAGGGTTCTACACTGGGATGTGAAAATCGGCACAAGCCGCCCTTGGAGATGAATCCTTGGAATCCCTCACCCCGATCCGCGTCCGCTATGCCGAAACCGATGCCATGGGCATCGTCCACCACGCGGTCTACCCCGTGTGGATGGAATTGGGCCGCTCGGACTTCCTGCGGGAGCTGGGCCAGAGCTATGCGGAGTGGGAGGCCCAGGGCGTCCGCATGAGCGTGGGGGAGATCCAGGTGAAGTACCGCGCCCCCGCCCGGTTCGACGAGCTGGTGGAAGTGCGTACCCGGCTGGCGGAAGCCGGCCGCCGCAAGGTGGTCTTCGAATACGACGTGGTCCGGGATGGCGTGCGGCTGGCGGAAGGACGCAGCATCCACCTCGTCACGGGAACCGACGGGCGCAGCCGGGTGATTCCGGACCACTTGCTGGAGTTCATCGCCTCGGCCTTGGGAACCCGGTAGAAAAATGTGAAGCTAGAGGGATGAGCACGCAGCCGTCCCTTCGCCTCTTCAACACCCTCACCCGCAAGGTGGAACCCGTCGTTCCCATCACGCCGGGCGTCATCACCCTCTACACCTGCGGCCCCACGGTCTACAACTTCGCCCACATCGGCAACCTGAGGACCTTCCTCTTCCAGGACCTCCTGAAGCGCACCTTCCAGGCGGCTGGGTACGAGGTCAAGCACTGCATGAACATCACGGATGTCGAGGACAAGATCATCCGCGACAGCCAGAAGGACCTGCCCGTGGAGGCGGACAACGCGACGCGGCACGCCGCCATGAAGGCCCTGACGGACCGGTACACCCAGGCCTTCTTCGAGGACCTCGAGGCCGTGAAGATCCACCAGGCGAGCTTCACCTACCTGCCCCGGGCCACCGCCTACATCCCGCAGATGATCGAGCTCATCCAGAAGCTGGAGGCCAAGAACCTGGCCTATGTCCGTGACGGCTCCGTCTACTACCGCATCGCTGGGCTGTCCAACTACGGCTGCCTGGCCCACCTGGACCGGGACGGCATGAAGCAGGGGGCCAGCGTCGATGCCGACGAGTATGAGCGCGAGTCCATCTCCGATTTCGTGCTCTGGAAGGCCACCAAGTCCGGCGAGCCCGCCTGGGAGAGTCCCTGGGGCCCCGGCCGTCCGGGCTGGCACATCGAGTGCTCGGCCATGGGCATGGAGCTGCTGGGCGAGCGCATGGACATCCACAGCGGCGGCGTGGACCTCATCTTCCCCCACCATGAGAACGAGATCGCCCAGAGCGAGGGCTGCCTGGACCATCCATGGGTGAACCTGTGGGTCCATGGGGAGTTCCTGATGGTCGAGGGCGAGAAGATGTCCAAGAGCCTCGGCAACTTCTACACGCTCCGGGACCTCGTGGAGAAGGGCATCGACCCGGTCACCTTCCGCTTCGCCATCCAGAGCAACCACTACCGGCGCCTGCTGAACTTCAGCTTCGAGGGGCTCAAGGCCGCCGAGAACGCCCTGAAGCGCATCCGCATCTTCCGCAAACGCATGGAGGAGGACAAGGCTCCGGCGGGCGCGGGCACCTGGAAGGAGTCCATCGATCCCCTCAAGCGCCTGGAGCAGGCCCAGGAGAACTTCTGGGACGCCCTCCTGGACGACCTCAACACACCCGAGGCCCTGGCAGCGATCTTCACGCTGATCAGCGACCTGAATGCCCAGGATGACCGCGTGGCCCTTTCCCGCGAGGAACGGGATGCGGTGTTGGCCTTCCTGGACATGACCGATGCCATCTTCGCCGGCTGGCCCAAGGAGGAGGGGACCCTGGATCAGGCGGTCGAGGCGCTCATCGAGCAGCGCCGTGCCGCGAAGGCGGCCAAGAACTGGGCCGAGGCGGATCACGTGAGGGACCAACTCAAGGCCATGGGCATCGTGCTGGAGGACCGCAAGGACGGCACGGTGGGCTGGCGGAAGGCCTAGCCGGTTGCACGGGCGGCGAACCTCCGCGCCGCCTGCGCAATCTCCTCGGCATGGGTCCGCAGCAGCTCCGCCTGCTCGGGCCAGAGCATTTCCGGCAGGGCCATCAAGGGATACCACCACAGGCCATAGTGGTGGTGCCGGTCCGTGGGCGCGCCTTCCAACTGGGTCGTGATGAACAGGAAGTAGTGTGCGGTGATCCACCGGCGCTTGCTGAAGTCCAGCCGCTCCCGCTGGCCGAGGGGGCCGATGAGATGCAGCTGTGCAAGTCCAGCCTCCTCCAGGATCTCCCGGCGCGCGGCCTGTTCCAGCGTCTCGCCTCGCTCCACGCCGCCCTTGGGCAGGATGAACTGCGGCCAGTGGGCCTCCCGCGCCAGGGCCACCAGGGCCTGGGAGCCATCCCAGCGGACGACCACGCCGCCCGCCGAGGTCCTGTCGGGGATGCCCGCGGGACGCTGGTACCAGGTGTCGTCGATGCATACGGGCATGGCGGACCTTCGTAAAGGATTCAAGCGAGGTGCTTGCGAAGAAGAGCGCAGCAAGCACTGTATCGTGACAGCGCATCCAGCGTGATCGCCCCAGGCCTCCTCCCGATGGAGATTCGCCATGCTTTCGGCTTGTCCTGGGGGACTCCTCGGCGTAGCGTTGCGCCACAGAGCACCTCTCGGAAATCCCTTTGCCCCGAAATCGTCAGGCCAGCGAACTGGAATCCCAGCTGGGCAGCTCCCTGCAGGAGCTGCGGGAGATCCTTGCGCTGCAGGTGCACCATGCCCTGCTCACCCAGATGTCCGACGACCTTTGGCAAGTCCGCAAGGAAGGGATTCCCTACGAGCAGGTCCCGGACGAGCTGCGGGGGCTGCAACGGCAGGAAGCCCTGGAGGCCCTCGAAGGCATCCTCGGCCATGGGTTCCGCATCGTACCGCCCTCCAAGCCGGACATCGATCCCGCGGTGCTGAAAGCCAGGGCCGAGGCCTACATCCACAGTGGGGAACCCTTCCAGGCCTACGATCTGATCCAGTCGGGTCTGGCCCTGGAACCAGGGTCCCAGGAGCTGCGCCAGCTCAAGGCGGTGGCCCTGCTCCAGAGCGGCGCCCCCTTCGAGGCGATCGATCTCCTCGAGGGCCTGCTTCGGGAAGGCGTCGCCAACTCCACGGCGCTGGGACTTCTCGCCCGGGCCCACCGGGAGCTTGGAACCCGGACCCAGCAGCCCTCCCAGCGGCAGGCACACTTCAGCCGGGCCAGGACCCTCTACGAGGAGCTGCTGCAGAGGGGACCCTCGCCCTGGATTGGCCTGCACGCGGCCGCCCTCGCGCTGCACACGGGTGATCGCGCCCGAGCCCAGGCCCAGGCCCGGGATGTGGCGACCCAGTGCCGGACCATCTACGAACGTCTGGTGGAAGACGGGGGGGATGCCTTCTGGATCCTGACGATCCTGGCCCAGGCTTCCCTCATCCACGGCGGTTGGGCCGCCGCACGGCCCCATTTCATGGAAGTGGCCGAACATGGCGCGACCCGCGCCCGGGATCTGGCCGAGCTGCGCCACGATGCCCTGCGCATCCTGCGCCAGCTCGGGCAGGACGCCTCCGAGCTGGAAGCCATCCTGCCGGTGCCTCGGGTGGTGGTCTTCACGGGGCACATGGTGGACTTCCCGGACCGGCCGGAACGGCGCTTCCCCCCCGAGGCCGAAGGGGCCGTGGCCGAAGCCCTGAAGCGCAAGCTCGACGAGCTGGATGCCTGGTCGGGCTTCGCCAGCGCCGCGGCCGGCTCCCAGATCCTGTTCCACGAGGCCATGCAGGCCCGGGGGGCGGAGACCCATGTGGTCCTCCCCTACGACGAGGAGACGTTCCTGGAGGACAGCGTGGACTACCGCGGCGATGGCGACTGGCGCGCCCGCTTCGCCAAGGTGCTCTCCGGCGCCCGGGGCCTGATCACCGCCAGCCCCCACCGACTGGACGAAGGCAGCATCGCCTTCCGGTACAACAACGAGCTGCTCCTGGGCCTGGCCTGTCTCCGCGCACGACAGCTCCATGCGGACGTGATTCCGCTGATGCTCTGGGACGGTGTGCCCAGTAAGGCTTCCGGCAGCGCCGCCGCCACCTTCGAGACTTGGACCAGCCTGGGCTATGAGGTCCGTGTCATGGATCTGGGGAGGGTCACAGGCATCCCGCTGGGTCCCCGCACGGGACCTGCGAGACCGCCCCGATCCGAGTCGCAGCTCCCGCGGGAACTCCGCAGCGGCATCCAGGTGATGCTCTTCGCGGATGTGGTGCACTTCAGCCAACTCACCGATGCCCAGGTCCCGCGGTTCGTGGACGGCTTTCTCGGGGCCCTCCACACCCTCGAGGAGTCGCTGTCGGTCCAGCCCGTGGCCCGGAACACCTGGGGTGATGGGCTGTTCTACGTCTTCCAGGGCCTCGGAGAGGCCGCCAGCTTCGCCCAGTCCCTGGTGGACACGGTGGCCCAGACCCGGTGGGCCGAGCTGGGACTCCCGGCGGACCTGAACCTGCGGGTAGCTCTCCATGCAGGCCCCGTCTTTTCCGGCTCGGACCCTGTGACGGGCCGCCCCACGTGTTTCGGTACCCATGTGAACCGGGCGGCACGCATCGAGCCCATCACGCCGCCCGGCCAGGTCTATGTGAGCCAGGCCTTTGCGGCCCTGGCCGCCGCCCGGGAGATCCCAGGTCTGCTCTGCGAATACGTGGGGCAGCTGCCCCTCGCCAAGGGCTTCGGCACCTTCCCGATGTATCTCATGCGCGTGCTGGACTGAGTCAGGCCAGAGCGCCGGTGGTCACTCCGTTGTGGACCAGCAGCCGCTTCAGGTCACCCAAGGCAGCCGGATCCAGCTCTCCGTCGACGGCCCCTCCTCGCCGCACCGCGGTCCCGTAGTGGCAGTCATGGACGCCCCCTTCCTGGACGATCCGGGCCGTGTTCGCCAGCGTGAGACCGCCTCCGGCCATGATGCGGATCGGGTGCGCCGCGGCGCGCATGGACGCCAGCACGCCGGTTTGGTCTTCGATCCGGCCGGGACCGCCGGAAGAGAGAAGGGTTCGAATCTGGGGATAGTGGGACAACACCCGGGCCGCGGCCACGGGGCCCTCCGCGGCGTCGATGGCGCGGTGGAAGGTCACCTCCAGCCCCTCTGCACAGGACAGGAGCTTCTCCAGGTGACCCCGGTGCACGCGGTGAGCCTCGTCCAGAACCCCCAGCACCACACCATTGGCACCCGCCTCCCGGGCCGCCTGGATCTCGTCGATCATGACCTCGACCTCGGAGTCCCGGTAGCGGAAGCCCCGCGCATGGGGCCGGATCATGACGTTCACGGGGATGGCCACTGCCGCGACGACGTGCTTCAGGAGCCCGAACCCGGGCGTCAGCCCGCCTTCCGACAGGGCGGAGACCAGCTCAAGGCGGTCCGCCCCTCCGGCTTCCGCGACTCGGGCCTCATCCGGGGTGACGACGATGACTTCGAACATGGCGTCTCAGGGGCGGAGCATCGGCAGGCTTGCGGCGGCCACCGCCTGGCCCACCCGGCGGCTCTTCTCATCGGGCAGGAAGAGGGACACCCTCCGGGCCACTTCGGGGAACTCGGCGGCCAGGACCTCCTTGGCCCGGGCGAGGATCACCTCGCCGCCTGCGCCGGAGGTGACCCGCCCCAGGATCATGGCGTGGTCCAGCTCATAGAACTCCTCGTACCAGGGGATCGCATAGCCCAGGAAGACGCCGATGCTGTCGAAGATCTCAGCCGCGGCCGAATCCCCCTGGGCCATCCGCTCCTGCACCTGCTTCAGGCGCTCCGGCAGGCCCATGTCGGCGGGAAAGGAGAGCCCGGCCGCCGGAGCCAGCCGATTCACGGCCTGCTGGGAGAAGTAGGCGGCGCCGATGCCCGGGTTGCCGGACCAGTCGTCGGTGCCCGCATCCGGGTTCGCATCCACCGGCGCGAAGGCCAGCTCGTTCAGCCAGCCCGTGATGTGCCCCCCCCGGTCCAGGAAACCCACGGCCTCGCTGGAGCCCATGGCGATGCCGAGGATGCCCGTCAGCCCCAGCGAGATGGCTCCCGCCAGGGCGGTCACATCGCCGTCATTGATGACATCCAGAGGGACGCCCCACTCCTGCTGCAGGCGCGGGAAAAGCGTCTCCACCTGCGCCCGGAAGGTCTCTTGGGGGACCGAACGGAAGAGGGAGGCCACGCGGATCCGGTTCTCCACCAGGATCCCGGCGGAACTGCCCCCGATGGCATCCACCCGGGGCAGGTGGGCCGCGGCGAGCCGAAGCCCTTCCTGAATGCGCTCGTAGTGATAGGCGGGATCGGGCTGGTTCCGGGGATCCCAGGGTATCTCGGTGCTGAAGACGGCCTCGCCCTCCTTCACGGCGGCGATCTTGTAGTCGCTGGCCCCCAGGTCGAAGCCGATGCGACAGCCCTCCAGGTGCCCCCCCAGGGTCAGGGGACGCGCCATGGCTTCCGGCATGCTCCCGTCCTCCACGATGCGCACATCGAAGCGCTGCGCGAAGGCCTGTTCCATCAGCCGGGCGTCGAAGGCGTGAATGCCCTCGGGGGCATACTCGGCCGCCAGTGCCTGGCAGAGCCTGGGCGGTCCCTGCAGGAACACCCGGTGCCCCCCCCGCGCCCAGAGCAGGAAGTTCAGCACCCAGGACGCGCAGCGGAGGTTGTCCGCATCCCGTCCGGAACCCTCCGGAAAGACCGGGATGTCCTTGCGGGCGATGGCCCCTTCGCCCTGCACCAGGGCCATGCGGAGCCATGCGGGCTGGTCCGGCAGGTTTCCTCGGAAATTCCGTACGCCGAGGGAAAGGGGCCTGAATCCCGGATCCAGCCTGGGCAGGCTGGCGGGAACCACGTCGAAGAGGCTGTCACGGAAAGAGGCAGGCGTCTGGCGCATGACGAAGCTCCGATGGACTGGGCATGGAACAGCAAGGCTGATCACAATCGAATACCAGTAAAATACCAGATTTTCAAGACCATTGATTGGCATTCATGATTATTCACGGCCAGCCTTTCTCGTGTGGTTCTATTCTGGTATTATTCCACCCATCACGACTGCCGCCGACGAGGACACCCCTGGATGACACCTGAAGCGCCTCCATTCCTTGCGTCACCGCAAACGATCACCGGGAACATCCTCACGCCCACGGGATGGGTCGCCGGCACTCTCCGCTTCGACGACCACATCCGCGCCGTGGACGGTCGCACCATTGCGGAACCCGCGGCTGGTCTGCCTCTGGTATTGCCTGGCTTCATCGACCTGCACGTCCACGGCGGAGGCGGTGCCGACATCATGGGGGGGCACGGGGCCATCGAGACTGCGGCGCGGATGCATGCCCGCCACGGAACCACGAGCCTCCTCGCCACGACCATCACCGCCAGCCGGATGGACCTCGAGCGGGTGTTCACCGAAGCCGCGGCGGCCATCCGTGGGCGGACGTCCGGCGGTGCGCGGGTGCTTGGAATCCACCTCGAAGGCCCCTTCATCAATCCGGAAAGGCTGGGGGCTCAGCCCGATGCCGTCCGGCTGGGTTCGCTGGAGGAGATCCAGGCCCTGCATCGGATCGCGCCCATCCGGATCGTCACCCTCGCCCCGGAGATGGAAGGCCATCTGGAGCTCATCCGCTCCCTGAAGGGACTGGGAATCATCCCTCAGATGGGACATACGACGGCGAGCTACGAGGTCGGCCTGGCGGCGACCGAGGCCGGAGCCCGCGGCTACACGCACCTCTTCAACGCCATGACCCCGATGCACCACCGCGCCCCCGGCATGGTCGGCGCGGCCATGGCCCATGCCGAGTTCGCGGAGCTCATCCCGGATCTGCTCCATGTCCATCCCGGCGCCATCCGGGCGGCCCTCCGCGCCATTCCGAAGCTCTACTGCGTCACGGACGCCACCGCCGGCGCCGGCATGCCCGACGGAGCCTACAGCCTGGGCACGCAGACCGTGACCAAGTGCGGCAACGGCATCCGGCTGGCCGATGGGACCCTCGCGGGCAGCACCCTCACCATGGATGATGCCCTGCGCAACCTGGTCGCCATCGGGGTGCCCTTGGCCGAGGCCTCCCGCCGCGTGTCCGCCTATGCCGCGGACTACCTGGGCCTGAAGGACCGAGGTCGCATCGAGGCGGAAGCCTGGGCCGATCTCGTGGTCCTGTCGCCCTCACTGCAGCTCACGGATGTCTTTGTGGAAGGGGAGCGCCTTGACCTCGCTCATGTCTGAAGAAGCCCGCTCGGCTCCTCGCGCCGTGGCCGAACTGCTGGGCGCGAACCGGGACACGTACACGGCTCTTGGAGCCGCCCTTCGAGCCGCGCCACCCAGCGGCATCGTCACCATCGCCCGCGGCAGCTCGGACCATGCGGCGGCCTACCTGGCGTACCTCCTGACGGTCCGCTCCGGGCGCCTGGTGACCTCCATGCCCATGTCCCTGGTGACGCTCTACCACGCCCCTTTGCTCACGGAGAACCTGCTGGCCATCGCCATCTCCCAGTCGGGGCGGAGCCCCGACGTGGTGGAGCCGATCCGCGAACTGCGCCGGAAGGGTGCGGTCACGGCCGCCCTCGTGAACGAAGTGGCCTCCCCCCTGGCGGAGGCCGCCCAGTGGCTCCTGCCCTTGCATGCAGGCGCCGAGAAGAGTGTCGCCGCCACGAAGAGCTTCATCTGCAGCCTGGTGGCCGGAGCCCGGCTCACGGCCCACTGGTGCCAGAGCGAGGACCTGCACCAGGGCCTGGCCGTCCTGCCCGAAGCCCTGGAGCGTGCCTGCCAGCAGGACTGGTCCAGCGCCGTCCCGACGCTGGCGGGATCCGAGCGCCTCATGGTCATCGCCCGCGGCATGGGCCTGTCCATCGCCAAGGAAGCGGCCCTCAAGCTCAAGGAGACCTGCGGCATCCAGGCCGAGCCCTTCAGCGCGGCGGAAGTCCGCCATGGCCCCCAGGCCCTGATCGAGGCGGGCTACCCCCTCTTCGCCTTCGCCCTGCGCGGTCCTTCCCAGGCCGAGATCCTGGCCCTGGCCTCGGAGATGCGAAGCCGTGGCGCCAAGGTCATCCTCGCGGCCCCCGAGGACATCCCGGAGAGGGACCTCACCCTGGCCACCACCGCTTCGGAGCACCTGGATCCCATCGCAGCCATCCAGAGCTTCCACCTCCTGGCGGAGGCCGTCTCGCGCACCCGGGGTCGCGATCCCGACCATCCGCCCTTTCTCAACAAGGTGACGACCACGCGCTGACCGCGCCGTGGCCTGAACTAGACTGGATCCACGGAACCGCGTACGGTTCCCGGCCACGGCCCCCTTCACTCCAGAGGCTCTATGCGATTGCTCGTCACAGGAGGCGCCGGCTTCATCGGAAGCCACTTCGTGGACCGCTTCGTGTCCGAGGGGCACCAGGTATGGGTGCTCGACAACCTGCGCAGCGGTTCGAAGGCGAACCTCCACCCGGAGGCCACCTTCCTGCATCTGGACCTGAAGGACGAACGTCTGGCCCAGCAAGTGGGCGCCCTCCGCCCCGACGCCGTGTTCCACCTGGCGGCCCAGATCGATGTGCGCATCAGCTGCGCCGATCCGGTGTTCGACGCCACGGAGAACATCCTCGCCACCCTGCGGCTGATCGAGGCGGGCCTGGCCAGCGGCATGACGTTCTTCGGCTTCGCCTCCAGCGGCGGCGCCATCTATGGCGAAGCCGCGGTCCCACAGTCGGAGGCGCACCCCGAGCAGCCCATGAATCCCTATGGGGTGGCCAAGCTGTCCGTCGACAAGTACCTGCATGCCTACGCGATCCAACGTGGACTCCGGAGCGCGTCCCTCCGCTTCTCCAACGTCTACGGACCGCGGCAGGGAGCCAAGGGCGAAGCGGGGGTCGTGGCCGTGTTCGCGAAAATGCTGAGGGATGGCCGCCCCCCGAGGATCCATGGCGATGGGCTCCAGACCCGGGACTTTGTCTTTGCACCCGACCTTGCGGAGGCCGCCAGCCTGATCCTCCGCAAGCAGGCCACGGGCGTGTTCAACCTCGGCACCGGCATCGAAACCACGATCCTGGATCTCGCGAAGGGTCTCTGCGCCGCGGCGAAGGTCGACTCCGGGCGGATCGAGCATGGCGAAGCCATCCCGGGCGAACAGCGCCGGTCGGTCCTCGATCCCGCCAAGGCCACCCGCGAGCTGGGCTGGCAGCCCCGCATGCCGCTCGCCGAAGGACTCAAGGTCACGTACGATTGGTTCGTCGCACATCGCCAGGAGGAAGCATGAAGCCCGAACTCGTCGTCATGGCCGCCGGTGTGGGCTCGCGGTTCGGGGGCCTGAAGCAGCTGGAGTCCGTGGGCCCGAGCGGTGAGAAGGTCATGGACTACGCCCTCTTCGACGCCAAGCGGGCGGGGGTGGAGCGGGTGGTGTTCGTCATCCGACGGGAGTTCGAGCAGGTCTTCAATGAGCAGGTGGGCTCCAAGTATGCGAAGTGGATGGAAGTGGCCTACGCGTTCCAGGAACTGGACCAGCTGCCGGCGGGCTTCGCGCTGCCCGCAGGCCGGGTGAAGCCTTGGGGCACTGGGCATGCGGTCCTGGCGGCCCAGGCCCAGGTGCAAGGTCCCTTCATGGTCATCAATGCGGACGACTTCTACGGCCGCCATGCCTTCCAGGCCCTCATGGACTTCCTGACCGTGCCCGCAACGCCAGCTTCCGCCGATGCCTACGCCATGGTGGCCTTCGAGATGGCGAACACCCTCTCGGAGCATGGCACCGTGGCGCGCGGAGTTTGCGCGGTGGGCGAGGATGGCTTGCTCCGTGCCGTGGAGGAGCATACCGGTCTGGAGCGAGAGGGCGCGGGCGTCCGGGAAGTCCTGCCGGACGGCTCCTGTCGCCGCTTCACGGGCCACGAGCCCGTCTCCCTGAACTTCTGGGGCTTCCGTCCGAGCCTCTTCGCCCACCTGCAGGAGCGCTTCGCCCGCTTCCTGGCGGCACGCGGCCAGGACCTCAAGGCGGAGTTCTACATTCCCACGGTGGTGGACGAGCTGATCAACGAAGGCCGCGCCACGGTGCGCGTGCTCGAGACCCCGGACCAGTGGTTCGGCGTGACCTACCGCGAGGATACGGAGCGGGTTGTCTCGCGCATCCAAGAGCTCGTCCGCGCGGGCGAGTACCCCGCTTCCCTGTGGAGCGGACGATGACCGCTCGCCTGCCGCTGGCCGCGCTGAAGGACGTCGCCGCCGGATTCGACCTCCTGGGCGATTTCCTGGAGGCCTCCCCCTACGGGAACGGACACATCAACGACACCTTCGCCGTCCTCTTCGACCAGGGCGGAACCCGCGTACGATACATCTTCCAGCGCCTCAACGACCGCATCTTCAGGGAGCCCATCCGGCTCATGGAGAACGTGGTGCACGTGACGGAACACCTGAGGGCCAAGCTGGAAGCCCGGGGCATCGCGGACGCGAGCCGGCGCGTCCTGACCCTCGTCCCCTCCCGGGAGGGCCTGCCCTACCTCGTGGACCGGGAGGGACGCATCTGGCGCTGCTACCTGTTCGTGGAGGATGCCAGGAGCTACGACATCATCGAGACCCCGGCCCAGGCCTTCCAGGCCGCAAAGGCCTTCGGCGCCTTCCAGCGGGATCTCATGGACTACGCAGGACCTCGCCTCTACGAGACGATCCCCCGCTTCCACGACACCCGCAACCGCTTCGAGAACCTCCAGCGGGCCATCGCCAGCGACCCCTGCAACCGCGCCATCGAGGTCAAGGCCGAGATCGCCTTCACCCAGGCCCACGAAGCCTTGGCGGACAGCCTGCTCCGCCTGAAGGACAGCGGCTCGGTGCCCGAGCGGATCACGCACAACGACACCAAGCTGAACAACATCCTGCTGGACGACACCACCGGCGAGGGCATGTGTGTGCTGGACCTGGATACGGTGATGCCAGGCCTGAGCCTCTACGACTTCGGCGACATGGTGCGGACCGCCACGAACCCCGTGGCCGAGGACGAGCCGGATGCGAGCCGGGTCCAGGTCCAGGTGCCCATGTTCAAGGCCATCGCCAAGGGCTACCTCGAGGGCACGGCCGGCACGCTCCTTCCCGCGGAGCGCGAGCGGCTGGTCCTGGCCGGCAAGCTGCTGACCTTCGAGTGCGGCCTCCGGTTCCTCACGGACTTCCTCGAGGGGGACCACTACTTCGCCGTGCGCCGCGAAGGGCACAACCTGGATCGCTGCCGCACCCAGTTCGCCCTCGTACAGTCCCTGGCGGAGCACGAGGACCAGCTCATGGCCTTCATCCACACGCTGGCGAGTGCCTGAACCTACTTGACGGCGCCCAGCGCCAGGCCCTTCACCAGGTAGCGCTGCAGCCAGGCGAACAGCACCGAGACAGGCAGGGTCGCCAGCAGGGTGGCCGCCATCACCTGGTGCCACTCCACGGTGTAGCGCCCCGCCACCAGGTCCGTGATCTGCACCGTGAGCGTCTTGTTGGCGTCGGAACGGATCAGCGTGTAGACCACGGCAAACTCGTTCCAGGCGTTGATGAAGGTGAAGATGGCCGTCACCGTCATGGCCGGAACGGCCAGCGGCAGGAAGACCTTCCACACGGCCTTGGCCCGGCCGCAGCCTTCCAGCCAGGCGGACTCCTCCAGGTCCTTCGGGATCGTGGCGAAGTAGGAGGACATCATCCAGACCGCGAAGGCGATGTTGAAGGCGGCATAGGCCACGATGACGCTGATGTGCTTGTCCACCAGGTTGCCCTCGCCCCAGTGGATCATGGCCGCCAGCCGGAACAGGCCGATCACCAGCAGGATGGGCGACAGCATCTGGGTCACCAGCAGGAACTGCCGGTAGAAGCCCTTGCCCCGGAAGGGGAAGCGCGCCAGGGCATAGGCGGCCGGAATGCTCACGGCGATGGCCAGCAGCGTGGAGCTGAGGCTGACGTAGAGACTGTTCTTGAGGGCGACGCCAAACTTGGTGGCATCCCACATGTCTGCGAAGTTGGACCAGCGGAAGACGCTGGGCAGCCACCGGGCAGGGTACACGAACACTTCTTCCGCAGGCTTCACGGCGGTCAGGAACATGACCGCGAAGGGGAAGAGGATGATCACCACCAGGGGCGACAGGACCAGCCAGCAGATGAGGCTCAGGCGAAACTTCGACGTATTGATCCGCATCACGCGCCCTCCCCGTCCTTGGCCTTCGGTTGGATCTTCAGGTAGAGCGCCGTGAAGCACAGGAGCATGGCCAGCATCACCAGCGAGATGGCTGCCGCTTCCCCGGGCTTGCCGAGCCGGAAGCCCTTCTCATACAGGTACGTCACGAGGATGTGCGTACCGTTGCTCGGCCCCCCCTGGGTCATCACCCAGATGATGGGAAAGGAGTTGAACACGTAGATCACGTTCAGGACGATGGCCATGTTGATGAAGGGCCTGAGGAGGGGCAGGGTCAGCCTCCGGAACTGCTGCCAGGTGCTGGCGCCGTCGATGCGGGCCGCCTCGTAGATGTCGCCCGGAACGGAGGACAAGCCCCCCAGGAAGATGGTCACCGTGAAGGGCACCGAAACCAGGATGCCCACGAGGATCTCCACCGGAAACGCCCAGTTCGACGTGGCCAGCCATTGGATCGGCGCGTCGATGAACCCCAGGCGCTGCAGGGTCACGTTGACCATGCCGTACTCGTCGTTGAAGGCCCAGCGCCAGACGATGGCCGTCATGGTCAGGGAGACGGACCAGGGCAGCATGACGATGGTGCGCGCCACCCCCCGTCCATAGAAGTCCAGGTGCAGGATGAGCGCCACGGGCACGGAGACCAGCACGGTGCCCCCCACCACACCCAGGGTCCACCAGAGCGTGCGCCAGAGGGAGGCGATGAAGATCGGGTCCGCGAACACCTTGCGGAAGTTGTCCAGGCCGCAGAATCCCTTGATCAGGCCGAACCGCGACACCTCATGCACCGACTGGAACACGATGTTGTAGACCGGGTAGCAGATGATGAAGAGCGCCAGGGCAAAGCTGGGCAGGATGAGGAGCCAGGGCAGCAGGGGCCGTCCGAATGCAGTCCGCGACATGGAAACCGGGCCTATTGGGATGTTGAAACAATCCCCACCTGGCGCAGGGCCCGGTGGGGCGCAGGGTCGATGCTACACCACCGCGAGGGTGGGAGCGCTCACTTGCCCAGAGCCTTGTTGGCTTCCTGGGCGGCGTTCTTCAGGGCG
The DNA here is from genome assembly GCA_964479495.1 of uncultured Mesoterricola sp. Classification (GTDB taxonomy): domain Bacteria; phylum Acidobacteriota; class Holophagae; order Holophagales; family Holophagaceae; genus UBA1801. The sequence goes on along the minus strand of CAYZND010000010.1, from coordinate 4,966 downwards.
TCCTCGGGTTTGGCCTTGCCGAGGTAGACCGCCTGCATGGCATCGGAAACCGCCTTGGCGGTGTCTTCCCAGCCCGTGACCGTGGGGGCGAAGCGGGCATTGGGGAGCAGGTTCACGAAGGCCTTGGTGTCGGGATCCGCGAACTGCGGAGCGGCGGCCTCGTCCTTGGTGGTGGGCAGGAAGCCCTCGCCGCTGGTGAAGGCGACACGGGGATCCTTGGTGAAGAGGAAGTCCAGGAACTTCCAGGCGGTGGCCTTGAACTTGGAGTTCTTGAACATGACCATGGAGTCGGTCACGGCATAGGTCGCGTTGGCGGTCCCCATGGGCACGGGAGCGATGCCGTACTTGAGGTTCGGAGCCTCTTTCTTGATCTGCTTGGCCAGGAAGGGCGCGGAGATCGCCATGCTGACGCGGCCCTGCTTGAACAGGTTCTGCACGTCTTCGCGGCTGTAGTTGGTCACGCCCGGCTGGGTGAGGCCCTGGTCGATCATGGACTTGTAGAGGGCTGCAGCCTTGAAGCCTGCGGGGGAGGCGAAGGCGGCCTTGCCGTCCTTGCCGACCACCTCGCCGCCGTGCGTCCACAGGCTGTAGTACCAGTACACGTCGGTCTCGATCTCCTTGCCCTGGAGGCCGAAGCCATAGCTGCCCGTGGCTTTGATCTTCTTGGAGGCGGCCACTACGTCATCCCAGGTCTTCGGGCCGTTGGGGAAGCCCGCCTTGGTGAGCTGCTCCTTGTTGTAGTAGAGGGCCCGCGCAGAGGCTGCGATGGGCAGGCCGTAGGTCTTGCCGCTGATCTGGCCGGGGGCCAGGAAGGCTCCGATGAAGCGGTTCTTGAAGGCAGGATTCATGTAGCCGTCCAGAGGCTCGGCCATGTCGTCCTTCACGAAGTCGAGCAGCCACCGGGTGCCGATG
>CAYZND010000010.1:0-4044 GCA_964479495.1 uncultured Mesoterricola sp. | reverse complement strand
CCATCTCGATCTTGATGGAGTGGCCGGGATTGGCCTTCTCGAAGGCCTCCGCCATCTTCTTGAAGTAGGGCTCCGTCTGATCGCTGTAGTAGGCCACGGTCACACGGACCGTGTCCGCCTGGGCGGTGAATCCAGCGAGACCCATCGCGGTCAAGGCGACGGCGGCCCGGGTCAGGCGCTGCGTAAGGCGTACCTGCATGGCTTCCTCCTGAGTGGTTTTAGGGTGGTTTTATTGTGGTTCTTGAATGGCTTTCAAGTTAGTCTAGTCAAAATGAAGTGTCAACGCAGAATCTGAGCGATTTCGCTCACGATTCCCAACCAGACCAGATTCAATACCAATGTCTTACTTGCAGGCCACTTACAGCCCACTTGGGCCCGCGGCTTTCCCCCCCGGTTGTGGCGGGGTAGCATCAGCGGCGAAGCTCACCGCGGGGATGGGTCCCTCCCGGCCAGGCGGTCTGCACCATTCATCCAGGCTGGAACACGCACGCTTTCACCCAACGAGGGGACGAACATGGCCGCAGTGGAGCTGATCGGAATCTACAAGCGCTTCGGAGATGTACAAGTGGTCCATGGGGTGGACCTGCAGATCGCCGACGGGGAATTCCTGGTCCTGGTGGGTCCCAGCGGCTGCGGCAAGACCACGCTGATGCGCATGGTGGCCGGCCTGGAGGACATCAGCGGCGGCGAGCTGAAGATCGGAGGCCATCGGGCCAATGACCTGCCCCCCCGAAAGCGCAACATCGCCATGGTCTTCCAGAGCTATGCGCTGTATCCCCACCTCTCCGTCTACGAGAACATCGCCTTCGGTCCGCGCATGCGCAAGGAGCCGGAGTCCGAGTTCAAGCCGCGCATCCAGGCCGTCGCAAAGATGCTGAACCTGACGCCCTACCTGGACCGCCTGCCGCGCGCGCTCTCCGGAGGACAGCGGCAGCGCGTCGCCATGGGCCGGGCCGTGGTCCGCGAACCGGAGCTCTTCCTGTTCGACGAGCCCCTTTCCAACCTCGACGCCAAGCTGCGCGTCCAGATGCGGACGGAGATCAAGGCCCTCCATCAGCGGCTCAAGAACACGGTGATCTATGTGACCCACGACCAGATCGAGGCCATGACCCTGGCCGACCGCATCGTGGTGATGAACGCGGGGAACATCGAGCAGGTGGGCGCCCCCCTGGAGCTCTATGATCGTCCGGCCAATCTCTTCGTCGCGGGATTCATCGGCTCTCCGGCCATGAACTTCATCGAAGGCACCATCGCGGCTTCCGACACGGGGCTGAGGCTCGAGACGGATGGAGGGCTGTCCTGCCCCCTGCCGAAGGGCAGCGGAACTCCGGGTTCGCGCATCACCCTGGGCATCCGGCCCGAGCACGTCGAGGTCTCGCCCCAGGGAGCCGTCACCCTGACCGTGGATGTGGTGGAACCCACCGGGGCCGAGACCCACTTCTACAGCAAGATCGGGGAGACGCCCTTCTGCGCGGCGGTGCACCACCGCCTGGACTTGATTCCCGGCCAAACGGTGCGTCTCCACTTCCCGGAGAACCGGATCCACCTGTTCGATCCCCAGAGCGGTGCCCGGCTCAACTGATCCCCACAGCAGACGGATAAAATCTGGGCTTTCCTCCGATGGCTTAGACTGGTATTCATAGCCACGACCACGGCAGGACACACGGATGACAACCAAGAACGAGCGGACTCGCGGAGAAGCAGACCATCTACTGGATGCCCTGAAGATCGACCCGCTCGACCAGACACCGCTGTACCTCCAGGTGCGGAAGGTGCTCCTGAACGCCATCAAGCGGGGTGTCTTCCAGGTGGACGATGCCCTCCCTTCCGAGCGGACCCTCTCGGAGATGATCGGAATCTCCCGGGTGACCGCGCGCAAGGCCATCGAAGCCCTGGCCGGCGAAGGCGTGATCACGCGCAAGCACGGCTCCGGCAACTACATCGCCCCCATGCTGGAGCAGCCTCTCTCCCGCCTCACCAGCTTCACGGAGGAGCTGAAGCAGCGAGGCTTCAAACCGACCTCCCGCTGGCTGAGCCGCGTGGTGGCCCGGGCCCTGCCCGACGAACTCCTCACCTTCGGCCTTTCGCCCGGTGCCAAGGTCGTTCGTCTTGAGCGCGTGCGCATGGCGAACGAGGTGCCCATGGCCTTCGAGCACAGCGTCCTCCCCTTGGCCTTCGTACCCAAACCCGAGGCCTTGCAGGACTCCTTGTACGCCTACCTGGCCAAGCAGGGCTGCATGCCGGCCCGAGCCCTCCAGCACATCCGCGCGAGCAACGCTTCGGCCCGCCATGCACAGCTGCTGGCCATCGCGGAAGGACTCGCACTCATGGATGTCACGCGCATCAGCTACCTGGAAGACGGTCGCGTGGTGGAGGTCACCCAGACCCTCTGCCGCAACGATTACTACGATTTCGTCGTGGAGCTGCGGCGATAGGAAAGGCCTGCAAGGAGCTGTCTGGCAGGCATCCTCGCGACCTGTCTCCCGAGGCATGCCATCCACCCAGCCGCCCCTGATCTGCGAGTCGGCAGGGTCACGGGATCCGAAGGAAGCCGCCATCACGCTGCTGAAAGTCCTCTGGGACGCATGGGGCCATCCCCGACGACGTCCAATAAACACATGGGACCGATGCTCCGGTTAGAATAGGCGCCAACCACAGGTAGAGGCATGGCAGACGGTTCACAACCGATCAAGGAACGCCAGCGGGCTCGGCTCGAGAAGAGGCTGGGGAAGCGTTTCGCGTTCCTGTCGATGCTGGGCCAGGGGGCTGCCGGCACCGTGTATGAGGTCCTGAACCTCCACCTCAACCGCAAGGAGGCTCTCAAAGTCCTGGCCGATACCCAGCCCGAGGACTTCTCGACCCGGTTCTCCCACGAAGCCAAGGTCTCCGCCGCCATGGACCACCCGAACATCGTGAAGATCTACGAGTTCGAGCAGGAGCGCGGAAGCTTCTGGTATTCCATGCAGTACATCGAGGGTCCCTCCCTCGCCCAGATCATGGCGGCCCGGAAGGATCTGGACGAGCTGGCCATGGCCCGCCTGGCGATCCCCCTGCTGGATGCCCTGGATTACAGCCACCGTCACGGCGTCGTGCACCGGGACATCAAGCCCGGCAACATCCTGGTCAACGAAGCGGGCCGCCCCTTCCTGACGGACTTCGGCATCGCCAAGACCACGGACAACCTCATCAAGACCCGCACGGGCACCATGCTCGGCACGCCCGCCTACGTGGCCCCGGAGCAGGCCATGGGTCAGGCGGTGGACCATCGGGCGGACATCTATTCCCTGGGCATCACGCTCTACGAGCTGGTGGCGCATCGCCTGCCCTTCACGGCCGAGAATTCCCTCCAGACCGTCGTCATGCGCCTGCAGGAGAATCCGGAACCGATCCTGGAGCACTGCCCTGGCATGCGACCCACCTTCGCCGCCATCATCATGCGAGCCCTCGTGCGGGAAAAGGAGGGCCGCTGGGCGAGCGCCGGCGAGATGAAGGAAGCCCTGATCCGGGCGTGCGATGTGGAGGGCGTCCCCTGGGATCGCCCCCTCATGGACCCGGAAGCGCTGTCGGCGCTCCGCAAGGCCCTGTCCCTGGACGACGCCACCATCGTGGACCTCGGAGGGGAAGGTCCCTGGCAGACGGTCTACGAGCCTCCTCCGCTGAAGCGAATCTGGCAGCGGATTTCTTGGCCCTGGGCAGCCGGAGCAGGTGCCGCGCTGCTGGTGGCTGGCGGACTGTATGCATGGCTGCGACCTCAACCGGAGCCGGCGCCGATGCCGCTCGCCCCGGTTGCGCCAACGCCTGCACCGGTGCCTTCCCCTCAGCCTTCTCCCACTCCCGTGGCCACGAAGCCCCCTGTGGCACCGCCGGCGAAGCCTGCGCCGGTGAATCCGTCTCCCGAAACCCTTCCCCGTCGCGCGGTGACGCCACCCCTCCTGGAGGAGTCCGCCCAGATCGAGCTGAAGGACGCGCCCGAGTGCGCCGGCATCACGGTCACCCTCTCGCTGAAGGTCGGATCGGACGGCAAGGTGACCTCGAGCCGGGTCC
>CAYZND010000009.1:0-22793 GCA_964479495.1 uncultured Mesoterricola sp. | reverse complement strand
GGCGCGCAGGGCCAGTCGTTCACGTTCTCGGCGGTCGGCGGTTCCCATGGCGATCTCCTTCCGTCAGCATGCCTTCTTGCAGCCCTTTCCTTCAATTCGGAGCACCCCCCATCCAACCGGTGATCAGCCGGTGGAGGTTATGGGGGAACCCAGAGCCCGGCATGAACATGAAGGGGCAGTAGCCGCTGATCACCTCGATGCCGGCCTCTTCGAAGTGATAGATGGCCCGAGGGTTGGAGAGGCCCTTCATGACGTGCTCGTGGATCCAGACCTTCTTGATGCCACTCCTGGCGCACTCCAGCGCCACCTTGGTCTGCTCCGAGGCCGGCACCACCACGATGGCGGCGGTCACGTCCACGGACACATCCAGGATGCTTCCCTGGCACGGGAGGTCGTCGATCCGGTCCGTGTTCGGGTTCACCGGGAAGACCTCGAATCCCTTGGAACGAAGCTCGTCCATCAGCTTGCGTCCGTACTTGCCTGGATTCCGCGAGGCGCCGATGACCGCGATGCGCTTTTCAGCGAAGAAGCTGTCGAGGGTCTGCCGGGTTACGGGGCTCATGGGTACTCCGATCGGTCAACACTGAAAATATAGTAATCGACGTTTACCAAGTCAACCATGTTTTTAAAATATTCTTAAGTGTAGTTAATAGGCGGGTTGCAGGCCACAGGTGGGTTTGGCGGCCGGAGCGGCAAGGCCGAGGTCATTGGGGCTATGCTGGGCAGCGAGACAGCTGACTTCCCCGGAGGACGATCATGGAACTGAAGGAAGCCCTGAGCGGTGCGATCGAATATGAGCACAAGATCCGCGACTACTACGCGGGCTGCGCCAAGAAGGTCTCGGATCCCAAGGGACAGCGCATCTTCGCCATCCTGGCCCGGGAAGAGCAGGGCCACGTGGAGTATCTGGAGTCCCGCCTGGCGGAATGGAAGGCCAGCGGCGCAGTGAAGGACGCGGAACTGCCAACCCTCCTGCCGCCGGCCGCCTGGATCCAGGAGGAGGCCAAGAAGCTGGCCAACCGCGTCAACGGCGCCGAGGGCGCCTCGGCGCTGGAGATCGGCTTCCTGAAGGAAGCCCTCGACCTCGAGCGGAAGACGAGTGCTTTCTACGGTGAGCTGGTGGCCCAGCTGGATCCCGCCCACCGGGGCCTGTTCTCCCGGTTCCTGGAGATCGAGAACGGGCATGTGGCCATCGTGCAGGCGGAGATCGACGCCCTGGCGGGCCATGGCCACTGGTTCGACTTCATGGAGTTCTCCCTGGAGCAGTAGTCGCATGGTTCCGGATCCCGCACGCCTCCTGAAGCACCTGGACCTGGCTTGGCCCCTCATCGGGTTCTACGATGCGCCCGATCCAGCGGCCTTCGAGCCCCTTGTGGCGCCGAAGCCCCTGACGCGGAGCTGCATCTTCGCCTTTCACCAGGCGTGGCTGGACGGCCGGACCCTGCACCTGACCAGGGACAACTGCGGCTGCGGCGGGGCGGGCCACTGGATGTTCGGGCTGGAGACCCGGTCCCGGGAGGCCTTCGTGAAGTTCCTGGTGGACGACGAGGGCCTGAAAGCCGACCACGCCTTGATGGAGCAGTGGCTGGATCACGGCACGCCCTACCAGCCGCAGCATCCTCACCTGTTCCTCGGGCCGTTGAAGGACCACCTGTACCGCTTTCTCCGCACGGTGACCTTCTTCGTGAATCCCGACCAGCTTGGCGTGCTGGTGCTTGCCGCCAACTACCATGCGAAGCCGGCGGATCCGCCCCCCGTCATCGCGCCCTTCGGGGCCGGTTGCATGGAGATGGCACCGCTCTTCCGGGACCTGTCCGTGCCGCAGGCCATCATTGGTGCGACGGACATCGCCATGCGGGACCAGCTGCCTCCGGATCGGTTGGCCTTCACGGTCACGGTGCCCATGTACGAGCGGATCTGCGCCATCGGCGAGGACAGCTTCCTGTCCAAGCCCTTCCTGCGCAGGCTGAAAGCGGCGCGTTCCGGGGCGTGACCACCGGTTGGCCCCCTTTGTTCAGGGGTCGCGAGGTGCTTTCGAAACGCCTCTCGGACGGGCCTCCTCCTGGATCGGGCCGCACCCCTTCCGGAGCAGGCTGTTCTGTACGGACAGGAGCTGCGTGTTGATCACCACGGAGAGGTGGAACGTCGAATACCCCAGGAAGACCAGGAAGTGCTCCTGCTCGTGGAAGAAGGACGCGAGGCTGATCCCTTTCTTGTTCAGCAGGAACAGTGAATAGAGGAGAGGAAAGGCCGTGAACCCCACGGCGGAGTGTGCCATGCCCATGGCGGTGGCCAGGACCGGGCGCTTCACCCTCCCCCGGTAGAGCTCATAGAGGAGCGAGAGGCTGGAGACGATGAAGAGGAAGACCAGCAGGCCGTTGCCCAGGGTGTTCTTCCCATGGGTGACCAGGGTGCCCGCCAGGTAGAAGCCAAGGAGCGTGTGGTGGCGCCACAGGCCCCCCTTCCTCGCGATCTTGAGCCGGACCTGGAATGCGGTGCCGGCGATGAAGAAGATGGCCTGCACCAGGGATTCCGGGAATGCGCCTGCGAGGGCGGAGAAGACCAGGCAGTAGAGAAGGATGGGGATCTCCTTCTCGAAGATGCCCGTCACTTCCGTCAGAAATCCCAGGCGCCGCTGCGTCTGCCGGTTCATGGTCCGCTGGCGCCGCAGGCGGGATCGCAGCCTGTGATGCCGCAAGGCTCGTTCCGCCGTGGACCGTGCGGGGCTGGGCAGAGGCTCTTCGTTCAGAGGCTAGGCTCGCATTCCTGGATCGTCCGGGTCTATTCCTTGAAGGTTGCCTGGATCCGTCCCACCTCATCAGCCATCTGGATCAGCGCGCGCACGCAGTCCTGGTCGAGATGCCCCCGGGCTTGGCGTTGCAGGTAGGCGAACGCCTCCTCGTTGGTCCAGGGCTCCTTGTAGGGCCGCCGACTCGTCAGGGCGTCAAAGACGTCAGCCACGGCGATGATGCGGGAGGCGATGGGGATCTGTTCGCCCGAGAGCCCATGAGGATAGCCGCTGCCGTCCATCATCTCGTGGTGGCCCTCCGTGACGTGACTCAGCAGGTCCACGTGCTCCAGGCGGTCCGCTCCGAAGGCCTCGATGATGGCGTCCACGACAGCCCGGCCCAGGGCGGGGTGACGACGCATGACGCGGAGTTCCTCGTCCGTCAGCGGACCCGGTTTCATCAGCACGGCGTCCGGAATGCCGATCTTGCCCACATCATGCATGGGCGCGAAGCTGGCCAGGGTCTCGATGGTCTCGTCATCGAAGGCATGGACTCCCGTGCGCGCGAGCTCCCGTGCGATGATCCGGCTGAACGCTGCCATGCGCTCCAGGTGGCCCCCGGTCTCCGGATCCCGCAGATGGATGAGCCGGTTGGCGGTTCGGAGCGCTGCCATCAGTGACTTCACGGACATCAGCTCGGTCACCACCAGCATGCCGGCCAAGTGGGCCCACACGTCCAGCTCCTCCAGGCACTCCAGGTCGAAGGCACCTGGCTCGCGGCTGTTGAAGAAGATGAAAGCCTCCGGGTGTCCCTGCCAGTAGAACGGCAGCGTATAGCTCGACGCGAAGCCCGCCAGACGGAGGGCCTTCGTGTGGGTGTGCGTGCCGCCGTCGAAGACCGTGAGGTCCTGGATCAGCCGCGCCTCTCCCGAGGCCATGAGACCGGCCAGGCTCGGGGCTTCCGCCAGCGCGGTTTCATAGAGGGACAAGGGGGATTCCCCGGTGTTGCTCTGGAGGTAGGTCCGGACCCTGCCCGTGCTGGGTTCGTAGAGGGCGATCGCCAAGCGGTGGATCCGGGGAAACCGGTTCCGGAGCTGCTGGTGCAGCTCGACGATCTTGTCCTGGAGGAGGCTGATGGAACCCAGGTTCCGCAGGATGTCCCGATGCGCAGCAACGTGTTCCATGGGATGCCTCCGGAGGCCACGTCCGAACGATACGTCCCGGTGGACGGAGGGCAAGGGGTCCGTCTCAGCCCAGCTTGGCCCCCAGCCACGCCAGGTTCTCGGCGAAGCGGTCCACCGTGCGGAGCCCCTCCTCGTCGCCCGCGACTTCCCCGGGAGCGCGGCCGAAGGCCACGTTCCAGTAGCTGGAACCCGGCACCACGAAGTCGTTGATCATGTACCACATCAAGAGCTGGGCGAAGGTGAAGTTGTGGCCTGCCCGCCGGGCCACCACGACGGGGCCGCCCAGCTTGCGCGCAAACAGGTTCCCATTGGCGCGGGAGACATAGCCCGCCCGGTCCAGGAGTGTCATGAGCTGTGGCGTGGCGCTGCCGAAGTAGACCGGAGAGCCCACCACCAGGATGTCCGCCTCCACCATGGCCTGGAAGCAGGCCTGGAAGTCGTCCCCATCCAGGATGCAGGTGCGGTCCTTGGACTTTCCACAGGCGCCGCAGCCGTCACAGGGACGGATCTCCAAGTCCGCGACCCTCAGCATCCGGGTCTCGTGACCCGCCTGGTTGAGCTGCTCCAGCAGCCGGTCCAGCAGGAACTCGGTATTGCCGTTCCGGCGCGGGCTCCCGCAGATGGCCAGGACTTTCATCGGACACCCCCCACCCGCCACTTGAAGGGCTGGGTCATGGTCAAGAACTGGAAGCCCCGCTTCTCCACGATGGGACGACTCATGGGGCTCGCGTCGATGGTCAGGAACCGTACGCCCCTGGCCCGCGCCTCCTGCACCCGCGCCGCCAGCAGGGCGGTGTAGATGCCACGCCCGCGATGCTCCTGCAGTGTCGAGCCGCCCCAGAGTCCCGCAAAGGGGCTGCCCTCATGGAAGGTGATGCGCGCATGGGCGACCGGGAGGTCATTCACATAGGCGATGTAGATGCTGACCGAGGCGGGCGCCTCCCGCAGCTCGTCCTTCAGGTCGGCGATGAAGCCGGGGTCGGACTCGCCCCAGACCTGCGCCTGGATGGGGTCGATCTCATCGAGCTTCGAGGGGTCGGTGATCCGGCGGATATCCAGGGCGATCGGCTTCAGAAGCTCCTCCGGAGGTGCCTCCAGATCCAGGACCAGCAGCGCTTCGGGCTCCTCGCCGTCGAAGCCGAAGGTCCTCAGCCGATCCTTGAGGTCTGCGGGCTGATCGTGATCGTAGGTCTTCCACTCGAAGTCCTGGCCGAGGGTTTCGAAGTAGGCGATCTGCTCGGCGATGACGCGGTCCGCGTTCTCAGGAGTGAGCGCAGAGTGGATGATCATGCCTTCGCCCATGGACGGGTGGATGAAGCGCACCACCTCGGGCGTCACCTCTCGGTGGAATGAGTGCTCGCGGAGTTCGAGGCGCTGGTGGTGGTCGTGAAGGGCCAGAAGATCGTGGGGGTTCATGGGGCTCCGGTGCACGCGAAAAGGCGCGGGTGATCCACTTGGGTCAACCGCGCCTTCAGCATACGCCGGAGGAATTCGGATTTACTTGTAGAACACGGGCACGCCCTTGACGGTCGGAAGCCCCTTGCGCTCCTGGTTCTTGATGAACGTATGGGACCTGACGAAGAGGTTTTCCGCCGTCCTCCCCGTTCCTGGCATGAACGCGTCCACGGTGAAGGTCGCATCGTGGCACTTCGTGCAGCTCTGGGTGGCATCCTGCATGGGCTTCGCCTTGGAGGCATGCGGCGAGTGGCAGGACATGCAGCTCATGTTGGCGGCCTTGAAGTGCTTGGACTGGACGAAGCCCTGGTATTCCTGGTGGTGCTTGGCTTCTTCATAGACGCCGTTCTTCTTGGAGATGTCATCGACGATGAAGAGTCCCTTCAAGTCCCCTGTGTACGCTTTGTCGAAGGGATTGTTGGGCTGGATCCCGGGGATCGTGGCGTGTTCGGGATACCAGGTGGTCCAGTCATCCGTGGGCTGGAAGGACTGGCCGACCTTGGGGGCCGGGAAGTCCTCCCGCGGATTTCCCTGGGCCGTCTTGAACGGGTCGGTCTCCAGCCGGATATGGCAGTAGCCGCAAAGCCTGGACTGCTCCTGGGGCGTCCGCTTGGCGAGGTTGAGCATCGTGCCCTTCTTGGCGCCTTTCATGTGGGCATCCCCGGGGCCGTGGCAGGCCTCGCACCCGATGCTCGTCTCCGCCCAGGCCGTCTTCTGGGCCTTGGGGTTGGCCACGTCGTATTCCACGATGCGGTAGCCCGTGGTGTGGCAGGTTCCGCACTGGGTGTTCCAGTCGTTCTTCTGCCCGTAGGGCTCCCACTTCCCGCTCATGCGGTTGAACTGCTTGTCCAGGAACTGGTACCCGCCCGTCTCCTCATTCTTCACGAGGTAGCGCTGCTTCCACTTGGATCCGATGGTGAGCAACACATCTTGCCGGGTGTATTTCTTCCCGCTGGCATTCCCTGTGGCGGGGCCGGGATTGAACCCGTCCGTCTCCCACTTCTCCACGGCCTCCTTGAGCATCCGCTCGTCCTTGGTGCCGATGAGCTGGCTGTGGTACGTCAGCTTCCAGCTGTCGTACTCGACCTTGTGGCACATCTTGCAGGAGCCTGAACCGGTGTAGCCTGCGGTCGTTTGGGCGGGCTGGGCCGCTTGGGCGCCCAGCGTGAAGAACAGGCCGAACAGGGTGGTGAGGAAGATACGCATAAGGCTCTCTCCTCGCGTGGCGGTGGGACGTTTATAAATGAGACCCGTTGGTCGCAAATGAGTGGAATCTGGGACAACTATAGGCTTCACGTTGTCATCTTCAAGTCGATGATTTGGGGAAATTCAATGGCCACGGGCTTTACCTGAGCGGATTGGTCGAGATGGAAGCGGTGTTGCCGTCCCAGTCGAAGGGGCGAAGTGCATTGACTTTCAACGGATGCAGAAGGATGCTTGGCGCAGCATCAAGCCCCATTCATCTTTGCGGACGATCCCATGACATGTCGCGAGCTCATGTGTCTTCCGATGAGGTCCGTGCGACGGAGCCGGGGCTTTCTGGCGAACTTGTTCACCTTCTTCCTGCTGCTCAGCTCGGGAGCTCCAAGTGTGCAAGGTGCTCAACCCGCCCCGAATGCGGCGTCTGAAGCGTGCATGGCGTGCCATCAGATCCCCGCCCTAACGAATGCGAAAGGCCGGAAGGTGAGCGTGGTGGAAGGGTCCCTGGGTGCCAGTGTGCACGCAGGCCTGGACTGCCAGAGCTGCCACAACCAGACTGCAGACTACGGAGATGTGCCCCATTTCAGTGCCTATCAGCCCGTCCAGTGCGGTACCTGCCATGCCAAGGCGGCATCCACCTTCCAGGGGAGCTTCCACGACCAAGCGCGGGCACGCGGCAACCAGAAAGCCCCGGCTTGCGCCACGTGCCATGGCGCCAAGGAGGATCCCCACCTCATCCGGCGCGTCACGCCCCCCACAGCGGAGGGGTCCTGCCGACAATGTCATCTGAAAGAAACGGGTCGGTACGATTCCAGCGTGCATGCCGCCGCCCTGAAGACCGGGAAGAAGAGCCCGGGATGCACGGCCTGCCATCCGACCCACAGCAAGACCTATCCCCCCTCCGCAGGGGCCGTAGACCTGCTCTGCAAGCAGTGCCACCAGAACGCCATGGCCTCTCTGGAGAAGAGCAAGCACGGTGCCATGGGCAAGAATGGAGCCGCCCTGTCCTGCGCCTCCTGCCACGATGTGCATGCCACCAGCAACCTGCGCTTCAGCAAGGATGCGGACAAGGCCTGCGAGCAGTGTCACAGCGGGGCGATGAAACAGTTCGAAGGCGGCGTGCATGCGGACCTCTTCAGCCAAGGGAAGATGTCCTGCCTGTCCTGCCACAAGACCCATCAACTGCAGGATGGGCCACAGACCGAGAACTACGGCTGCGGCGCCTGTCACGGCCGGGCGGAGCAGGACTACCGCAAGAGCGCCCACCGATTGGCACGCCTGAAGGGTGATAATGTGGCCGCCAGCTGCAAGGACTGCCACAGGGGCCACCGCATCCTCGCTGCGAAGAATCCTGAAAGTCCGGTCAACACGCGCAAGCTCCCGGAAACCTGCGGCCAGTGCCATGGCGGGAAGCAGGTGATCACGTCCGACTACGTCAGGCTGCCCATCAGCATGCCCAGCTACAATGCTTCCGTGCATGGTGAGGGGCGCAGGGACGGCAAGCCGGGTGCCGTCTGCACGGACTGCCACGGCAGCCATGCCCTGGAAAGCGCGGTTTCACCCACCTCCAGCATCCACCGGGAGAACCTCGCCCGCACCTGCGGAAATTGCCACGATCAGGAATCGAAAGACTACGGACAGTCCGTCCACGGCAGGGCCCTGGGACATGGCATCAAGGATGCGCCTGTCTGCACGGACTGCCACGACGAGCACTTCATCCTCGCCGTCAAGAATCCGAAGTCGCCCACGAGCCGACAGGAGGTCGGCAGCAAGACCTGCGCGAAGTGCCACGAGAACCCGGCCATGGCCTCCCGTTACGGACTTTCGCCCGACGTCGTGAGCAGCTTCAACGACAGCTACCATGGCTGGGCCATCACCCGAGGCGGGGAGGCCGTGGCCGTGTGTGCCGATTGCCACGGGGCCCATGCCATCGGCAGCAGCCAGGATCCGTCCTCCTCCATCCACAAGAACAACGTGGTGAATACCTGCGCCAAGTGCCACCCCGGTGCGACGACTACGTTCGCCGCAAGCTATACCCACGTGCTGGCCCGGGATCGGCGCATGGCCCACGACTGGGTGAGGCTGGTCTACCTCTGGATCATCGGGCTGACGCTCGGCGGCATGGCTCTCCACAACCTCATCCTCTATGTCCATGACCTGCGGATCCACTACCGTCACGTGGCTTCCGAGTCCTTCATCCAGCGGATGGAACGGCGGGATCTCTTCCAGCACGTGTTATTGATCGTCTCCTTCGGGGGCCTGGCCGTGACCGGCTTCGCCCTGCGCTCCCAGGACTCCTGGTGGGCCCAGACCCTGACGGGGTTCGGGTTGACGGAGGAGTTGCGCAGGCTGCTGCACCGGATCTTCGCCGGGCTGCTCGTGCTGGGATCGGTCGTGCACACGGGCGAGATCCTCTTCACGGGTCGAGGGCGCCAGTTCTTCCGGGACATGTTCCCGAAACGCTCCGACCTGAAAGACGCCTTCACCAACGTGCTGCATCACGCCCGGGCCAAGGGCGGGGCGGCCCCCGAGTTCGACCGCTTCGACTACACCCAGAAGGCCGAGTACTGGGCCCTGCTCTGGGGCACCTTCGTCATGGGCGCCACCGGCTTGATCCTGTGGTTCCCAGCCCTGGCTACGCTCTGGCTCCCCGCCTGGATGGTGCGTGTCGCCGAGACCATCCACTACTACGAAGCCATCCTCGCCGTCTCGGCCATCATCATCTGGCACCTCTTCTTCACCGTAGTCCGACCCGGCATCTACCCCATGAGCTGGACCTGGATCACCGGCCGCATGCCCAAGCAGGAGTGGGAGACCCACCACGGACGTGCGGCCAAGGCGGAGCAGGCGCGCGAAGACGCTGCCAAGAATGAGGTGGATGGAAAGCCTGAAAACAACCCTGAAGAAGAGCCATGAATGGACATGCGCCGCGGAAACGGTTTCCGCGGCGCATATCGTTCAAGGATTGGTTCAGATCGTGTTCAGCGCCTGCGCAAGGTCCGCGATGAGGTCGTCGGGATCCTCGAGGCCCATGGACAGGCGGATCATGTTCTCGGTGATGCCGGCGTTGATCTTTTCGGCGGGGGTCATGTCCGAGTGGGTCATGGTGCCGGGGTGCTCGATGAGGGTCTCGATGCCGCCCAGGCTCACGGCCAGCTTCATGTGTTCCACGGTGTCGAGGACCTTGAAGGCTTCGGCCTCGCCGCCCTTGACCAGGAAGGAGATCACGCTGCCGGTGCCGGTGCACTGCTTCTTCCACAGCTCCACCTGGCGTTCGCCCATCTCAGGCAGGCCGGGGTAGGCCACGCGCTCGATCTTGGGGTGCTTGCGCAGGAACTCGACGATCTTGAGGGCGTTCTCCTGCTGCTTCTCCATGCGGATCTGCAGGGTGCCCAGGGAGCGGTGGATGAGCCAGGCGGTGTCGGGATCGGAGTTGGAACCCAGGATGGTGCGCATGACCTTGATCTGGCCGATGAGGTCCTTGCGGCCGAGGGCGAGGCCGGCCACGAGGTCCGAGTGGCCGCCGAAGAACTTGGTGGCGGAGTAGAGCAGCACGTCGGCGCCCTGCTGGATGGGCGTGGAGAAGATGGGACCCATGAAGGTGTTGTCCATCATCACGAGGATCTTCCGCTTGTCGTCCGAGTACGTGTCCGCAAGCTCCCGGGCGGCGGCGATGTCCGACATCACCATGGTGGGATTGGCCGGGGACTCCAGGTAGATGACCTTGACCGTGGGATCGTCCTTGATGAAGGCCTCCATCTCGGCCTTCGTGGCGCCCGCGGGGAAGTGCCTGGTCTTGATCTGGAAGGCGGGGAGCAGGTGGCGGAAGAGGTATTCGGTGCCGCCGTAGACGGGATCGGAGAACACCAGCGTGTCGCCGGGCTTCAGGAAGGCCAGGCAGGCGCTGGAGATGGCGCCCATGCCCGAGGAGAAGACGGCCGCGGCCTCGGCGCCGTCCCAGCCGATGACCTTGTCCTCGAGGATCTCGCTGTTGGGGTTGTTGACGCGGGTGTAGATGAGGGCCGGGCTTTCCCCCTGCTTCATGGTGTCGAGGCCGTAGGCGATCTCGAAGGCGCGCTTGCCTTCGGCGGCGGTCTTGAAGATGAACGTGCTGGTGCGGAAGACCGGCGGCGTGGCGGCGCCTTCGGAACGCTGCGGGTCGTAGCCCTTGGAGAAGATCTCGGTCTGGGGTTTGACGTGGCTCACGGCTGGCTCCTTTGGTGGATTCGAATATTGAACGGCGAAGAATTTAATGTACCAAACCACATTCGTGATTTGCTTGATACAGATTCTTTTCTCCGTAGATACTGGAATCCACCAAATTAAATTTGGAGTTGCTCCATGAAAGTGCCCCTGGACCAAATCGATCTCGACATTGTCGGGAATCTTCAGAAGAATGCACGGCTCTCCAACAAGGAACTCGCCCATCGCGTGCACTTATCTCCCTCAAGCTGCCTGGAGCGCGTGCGGAGGCTGAATGCAACCGGGGTCTTCCGGGGCTTCCATGCGGACGTGGATCCGGACGCGCTGGGGTGCGCCCTGCAGGCCATGATCACGGTCCGCCTGCGGCGCCATTCCCGGCGGGATGTGGTGGCCTTCCGTGCCCACCTGCTGTCCCTGCCGCAGGTCATCGCGGTCTACCACGTGGGAGGAAGCTACGACTTCCTCGTCCACGTGGCCGTCCGCGATTCCAATCACCTGCGTGACCTCGCGCTGGACTCCTTCACGGCCCGGCCGGAAGTCGGGCAGATGGAGACGCACTTCATCTTCGAATACTGCAAGTCAGAGTCCCTTCCGGTCCCGCCGAGCGCCTGACTCAGGGGACCGGAGGGCAGGGACTACCGGGACGCCACAAGGGCGCTGGAGGCGCCTCCGACGGAGAAGGTGCTGGGGACCCCCACCGCCGCCTTGCCGTGGATGCGGGAGAGGGCCTGGTCCAGGTCGTCGATGATGTCATGGGGGTGTTCGCCGCCCACGCAGAGACGCACGAGATTGGCCGGGATCCCGGCCATGGAGCGCCCGGTCTCACCCTGCTGGGAGTGGGTCGAGATGGCGGGAATCGTGGCCACCGACTTGATTCGGCCCAGGTCCGTGGCGCGCCAGATCCGGCTGAGACCGTCGAACATCCGGCGAGCTGCCGCGGCGCCACCCTTCACATGGAAGGACATCAAGTGGCCGTAGCGGTTGACGGGCTTGCCGTAGGCCTCGTCGTGCTCGGCGTCCACCAGGAAGAGGTAGCGGCTCGCGAGGCTGTGGAGGGGGTGGCTGGAAAGGCCGAGGTAGTCCACCTTCTCGATCTCCGGGTGCTCCTGCAGGAAGCGGGCGACGGTCTGGGTCGAGCGGCTGAGCATGTCCACCTTGGAACGCAGGGTGCGCATGTCGTTGAGCGCGAGAATGGCATTCATCGGCGAAAGGTTCTGGCCGTGGTCGCGGTTGGGCAGGGCCTTGATGTACATCGCGAAGTCGGCCTTCATGGCCTCGTCGCCGAAGCGGCTCACCAGGTTCTTCCGGGAGATCACGGCGCCGGAGATGCCAAACCCCGAGGAGGTCAGGGTCTTGGTCACGGACTGGATCACGATGTCGGCGCCGTGGGCGATGGGGCGCAGGAGGGCCGGGGTGCCGAGGGTGTTGTCGATGATGACCGGGACTTCCCGTGAGTGGGCCAGGCGAATGACGGCGTCCAGGTCGAAGAAGGACTGGCTCGGGTTGGAGGGCAGCTCTCCATAGACGAAGCGGGTGTTCTCGTCGATCTTCGAGGCCCACTCGTCCATGTTCATGGAGTCAAGCACCCAGCGGAGCTCGATGCCGCGCTCCGCGGCCTTCCGCACGGCGAACTGCTGGAAGGTGCCACCGTAGACCTGGCAGGTGGACACGAAGTTGATCTTCTGGTTGGGACGCGCTGGATCCACGGTCAGGAAAGGATCCGTGGCGCTCTGGATGGCCGACATGCCGGAGGAGGTCACGCAGCAGGTGGTCTCCACATCCGCGCCGTAGCCTTCCATCAGGGCGAGGGTCTGCTCCAGGTAGTACAGGCTGGGATTCGCGATGCGGGAATAGGCCCAGGTCGGGATCTGGTAGCTGAGGGCCGCCTCCATCTCGTCGGAGTCCCGGAAAGTCTGGGAGGTGGACATGTAGATGGGCTCGATGATGGATCCCTGGTTGAAGTCGAGGGCTTCGTTCATCGTGTAGAGGCCGTGGACGGCGATCGTATCGAACCGGCTCTGGCGGGCCTTCTTGAGGTCCGCCTCGCGCCGGGTCGTGCTCTCCTTGGCGAGGTCGATGTATTTCTGGACACCACTGGTCGTGGTCATGGAAGCCTCCGTTAGTTGGGTGAGGGTTGGGAGGTCTCAAGGGGGATTCCCTCGTCCTCCTTGACGGTGGAGATGACGATGAACGTTTCGATCTTCTCGGCGCACCCGATGGCGACGAGCTTGTGCTTGACGAGGTGGCCCAGGTGCTCGATGTCGTGAAGGAGCACGTGCAGGATGTAGTCGTAGCGTCCGGTGACGTGGTAGCAGGCCTTCACCTCGGGAATGGCCTGGACCCCGGACTCGAAGATCTCGATGGCGTTTTCGTGGTGCCGGTTGAGGCATACCGTCACGAGTGCCTGCAGGTGATACCCGAGCTTCTCGGCATCCAGGAGGGCCCGGTAGCCGCGAATGGGGCCTTCCTCTTCCAGGCGCTTGAGGCGCTTCAGGGTCGAGGAGGGGGTGAGTCCGTTCATCCGGGCCAGCTCAACGTTGGTGGTGCGACCGTCCTTCTGGAGCGTCTCGAGGATTCTGGAGTCGATGGCATCCATGGCCCGCCTCATGAGATAAAGCATGAAGATTACCCATGAGGATCGAATTGGGCTACTAGATAAACTCAATATTTGTAAACGTGAAACAATTAGTTAATTGTGCATTTTTAAAGGCAATAAAGTTGCATTTCATGGGGCGAACGCGGGCTCCCTGGGGCATTTCTCCAAAACGGAAAAGGCAGGGCGTCGAGCCCTGCCTTCCACTGTTTCCTTGGTTGGAGTTCTAGTTGTCCTCGGTGCGGTCCCACTTCTTCCAGGTCGCAGCGGCACCTAGGAGCTCGAAGACGTCCGTGGCGATCTGCAGCTCTTCGTTGGTGGGCACGACGAGGATCGCAGTCTGGGAGTAGCGGGCTGAGACGATGCCTTCCTTGTTGCCCACGCGCTTGTTGAGCTCGTAGTCCATGACGATGCCCATGTGCTCCAGGTTGTGGCAGATGCGCTCGCGCATCTTCACGCCGTGCTGGCCGATGCCCCCCGTGAACACCAGGGCGTCCACGGTCACCAGGTTGGCGGAGTAGGCCCCGATGTATTTCCGGACCTTGTGGGCATAGACATCCAGGGTCTCCTGGGCACGCTCTTCCCCGCGCTCGGCGGCCGCTTCGAGGTCGCGCATGTCGTTGGAGATGCCCGACAGGCCCAGAAGGCCGCTCTTCTTGTTCATGATCGTGTTGAGCTGCTTGAAGGAGTAGCCGCGCTCCTCGAGGTAGCTGAGGATGGCGGGATCGATGTCGCCGCAGCGGGTGCCCATCATCACGCCTTCCAAGGGCGTGAAGCCCATGGAGGTGTCCACCGACTTGCCGGACTCGATGGCGGTCAGCGAGGCGCCGTTGCCCAGGTGGCAGGTGATGAGGTTCGTGTCCTCCAGCTCCCGCTTCAGGATCTTGGCGGCCCGGGTGGCCACGAAGCGGTGGCTGGTGCCGTGGAAGCCGTAGCGGCGGATCCGATGCTTGTCGTAGAACTCCCGCGGGAGGCCGTACAGGTAGGCGGAGGGGGGCATGGTCTGATGGAAGGCCGTGTCGAACACGCCCACCTGGGGGACGCCTGGCAGCAAGCGCTCCGCCTCCCGGATGCCCGTGAGGTTCGGGGGGTTGTGCAAGGGGGCCAGCTCGGAGGCCTCCTCGATGGCCTCGATCACTTCAGGGTCGATGAGGACGGAAGCGCTGAAGCGCTCCCCGCCGTGCACGACCCGGTGGCCGATGCCGTCGATCTCTTCGAGACTTCCCAGGATCCCGTGATCCGGATGCACCAGGGCCTTCCCGAGCAGCTCCATGGCGACGCCGTGGTCGGCGATGTTCTGCTCCATGGTCGCTTCACCCTTGGGGGAGGTCTGCACGAGGCGGCCCTCGCTCTCGCCGATGCGCTCCACGAGCCCCTTGCCAAGGCTCTGCCGGGAGGGCATGGCGAATACCTCGTACTTCAGCGACGAACTGCCGCAGTTCAGTACCAGGATCCTTTTTTCAGGCTGGATTCCGTTCATGGACACCACCTCGATGTGCGCGTGTTCTTGATATCAAGCGCCCGAGCCAAGGTTCGTCAGGCCTGCAGGCGCAGTCAGTGTATGCCTGGGCAGTTGACGCACGTCGCCCTGTTTGCGGGGCTTTCCCACGATTGTGCTGAACAGCATCACCATCGGTGGTGGTTGATCTGTGTCTGAATGGATGTTTTGATAATATAAAATTTATTCACTTCATATCATTTCATTCCTGCGAATTTCTTGCCCAGATGCTGTCATGTCTTGTTCTTTTTAAATTCTTTTCCGAAATTGGACGAAGAGCGAGGAATGATCAATTATGATGGACGAATGGAGCGTCGCGTGAAGATCCAGCTTTCCACTGAGCAGGCAGAGTCCCTCCTGAGGCGGCACGAGTCCTCCATCCATCCCGAGATCCAGTGCCAGTGCCTCGAGTGCCTCTACGCCCGCGAGCTGCTGGCCCAGTGCCGGGTCTGGAAAGAGATCTCCTAGGACAGGTCGATCAAAGCGGAAAAGCGGAGCGGGCCCGAAAGGGTCCGCTCCGCTTTTCGATCACAGGGCTGGCTTGAACCTCAGCCGTTGCTGTGGGGTCTCGAAGGTCCCCGCCGGAAGCTCTTGGCGGGGCTGTGGCCGCGGCCCTGCGTCTGCCGGCCCATCTCGATGGGCTCGGGCTTGGCGTGGGGGGCCGGCACGAAGCCCTGGATGACCTGGGAGGGCAGGGGACGCTTGAGCAGCCGCTCGATCCCCTTGAGGAGCTTGGCCTCATCCACGCAGACCAGGCTCAGGGCCTTCCCTTCGGATCCGGCGCGGCCCGTGCGGCCAATGCGGTGGACGTAGTCCTCCGGCACATGGGGCAGCTCGTAGTTGACGACATAGGGAAGCTGGTCGATGTCGAGGCCCCGGGCGGCGATGTCCGTGGCCACGAGCACCTGGATGTTCCCATCCTTGAAGTCGGAGAGGGCCTTGATGCGCTGGGGCTGGCTCTTGTTGCCGTGGATGGCGGAGGCGGCGATCCCGTCCCGCTCGAGCTGCTCGGACAGCTTGTTGGCGCCATGCTTGGTGCGGGTGAAGACCAGGACCTGCTCCATGCGGTGGCTACGCACGAGGTGCGTGAGCAGGGCGCGCTTCTTGTCCCGGTCCACGGGGTGCACGATGTGATCCACCAGTTCCGTCGGGGCGTTGCGGGGGGCGACGTCCACGGAGGCGGGATCGTTCAGCAGGCCGGCGGCCAGGGCGCGGATCTCGCCGCCGAATGTGGCCGAGCACAGGATGTTCTGACGGTGCTTGGGCAGCAGGGCCAGGATCTTCTTGATGTCGCGGATGAAGCCCATGTCGAGCATGCGATCCGCCTCGTCCAACACCAGGATTTCGAGGTGCTCGAAGCGCAGCGTGCCCTGCTGATGGTGGTCCAGCAGACGGCCCGGCGTGGCGACCAGGATCTCGACGCCGTTGCGGAGGGCCTTGATCTGGGGGTTGATGTTCACGCCGCCGAAGATGGTCGTGGAACGCAGCGGCACGTGCTTGCCATACGTGCGGACGCTCTCCTCCACCTGCATGGCCAGCTCGCGGGTGGGGGTGAGGATGAGGGCGCGGATGGGATGGCGCGCGGGGGAAGCCGAGGTGTTGGCGTGGGGCGCCAGGCGCTGCAGCAGGGGCAGCGAGAAGGCGGCGGTCTTGCCCGTCCCGGTCTGGGCGCCGGCCATCAGATCGCGCCCCTGGAGCACGATGGGAATGGCCTGGGCCTGGACGGGGGTGGGGGTCTCGTAGCCCTGTTCACGCACAGCACGCAGCAGCTCGGGCACGAGGCCGAGGGATTCGAAGGTCATGGGTACTCCTCTTGGGCCCACCCGCGATGTACCTATGACGATGCGGGGCCCGGTCGGGGCGTGGATGAGATTCGAACCAAGAAACCCTGAGGCTAGAGGCGCCGACCGGCGCGCGCCTTCCAAGCACGAGCAACCAGGATAGCGCGCTGGATGTAGAAAAGCGAGGAATGCTTCAACACTTCGCATCAGGATGCCTTGGCCCCGCACTCCCGCGTATGCGTGCGGACATCCGAACGCGTGGGTCCCCATGCGGTGAAGGCAGTCTCCAGGCCGGACCGCTCCGCAAGCTGATCCGCGGCCGAGAAGGGGTTGACGGCCAGGCGGGATGCTCCCTCGACCAGGAACTCGGCGGTGCCTCCCATCTGGTCCAGGCACGTGAGGGCAAGGACGGCCTCCACCTCCAGGTCCTTCGCATGACCCAGGTCGGTGCCGATGGCTCCGCGCAAGCCCTCCACATCCAGGAGTCCGAAGCGGAGGCTGCCCTGCCAGGGGTTGGGCAAGTTGGTGCGGTCGACAATGGCGGCGGACGGTTTCACGGCCACTTCGGACGGGAAGGGGCCTGCCCCATGGCGGGTCATATACCAGCGCGTGGCGTAGACCGCCTTCAGGTTCAAAAGGCCCGCTTCGCGCATCAGGGAGACCACGTTCTTCAGACCGGTCTTGCTGCGGGTGACGTGGGGGAACCAGGGGTGGTCCTCGTCCAGGAGGAGCCCCTGGGCGCCTTCGAAGACCACGTGCTCGAAGGAGCCCAGGGCCTGGGCATCAGATACCACCTCGACCCGCTGCAGGAAGCGGGTGCACGCTTCCAGGAAGGCCGCGGGCAACTGCGGGCTCTGCAGGAGCTCCCGCGCCCGGGATTCCGGCTCCAGGCCCAGGGTGGCCAGGCGCTCGGGCAGATAGGCTATCCGGATGGCTTCCAGGCGCTCCCGCACCCGGGCAGGGGCCCTCAGCATGGCCACGTCCAGGCGGAACTCCGGACGCAGGTTCCGCTCGATGGTCTCGTTGAACCCGACGCCACAGCTGCCGTGGCGCCGGGTCCCCCGGGCCTGTTCCAGCATCTGGTTCACGAGCATGTCGAAGGGAGTGGTGACGAGGCTCCGCCCATCCACCAGGATCCGCGGCGTGAGATCGGACAGCGTGTCCCACTCCTTGTCCAGCAGCAGCGGATTGGACACGAAGAACCGGCTCAGCAGCGTGGGTGCGCCGCACAGGGCGCCGCTGCCCACATGACCGAACACATGCCTTCGACCTTCGGGCGTGACCACCGTGTGCCCCGCCTGGGCGCCGCCATTGGCACGCACCACGAGGGTGCGGGAAGGCGCCCGGGAGGCCAGGACATCGGTCATGAGACCCTTCCCCTCGTCGCCGAAGTTGGCTCCGATCACGGCGGTCACGGTGGTCATGGTCCTCTCCTTCACGCAAAGCGGATGAGATCGGTCAGGGTCCGGCGGGGCCTGGAGACCAGGCCCTGGAGGGCCCGCTTCACCACGGAGCGCGTGCTGCCGTCCCAGCTCTCGCAGACCTGCTCGGCCGCGGCCCCTTCATGCACCTGGATGGCGCTGACGATCACTTCCGCCAGCTTGGTGTGGTCGGAGAGCCGCAGGGCCCGCTGGCCCAGCAGCCGCCGCCACGCCTCTTCCACCCGCCGGCCGCAGCTTGCGTAGTAGCTGCCCTCCTCCACCATCACGTGGAAGACCTCGTACTGGCGCGAAACCATGTCCAGCAGGGCCTCGGCGCTGAGGTCGCGATTGGGTCGCGTGCCCAGGACCTTGAGGATGTCCGGGGCCTTGAGGAGCAGCTGGGGCTCCTCGTCCCCGATGGTGAAGAGGTAGCCCTTCTTGCCGCGCTTGAGCAGGCAGTCGATGCGGGTGTGGAGCGCCGCGAAGTACCAAGGCAGCAGGTAGCTCTCGTGGTTGTTGCCGCCGCCGCCGCCTTCGAGGTAGATCTGCGCCAGCTGCTTCGCGATGCGGATATCCGCCTCGAACTGGGTCACCTGCAGGGGCGCACGGTCCCCGGCTTCCACGTCCCCGATGCCCATGAACATCAGGTGGGGATCGGGCACGGGCTTGCGGTCATAGATGGATGTGGCCAGCGTATTCAGCCCCTTCCGGGCCATGGTATCCAGCACCGTGTGCATGGAGCCGGTCACGTCCAGCCCCACGATGATGGCCGTGGATAGCGGGTTGTCCGTCGAGTCGCAGGACTCCCGGAACCGGACCCCCTTGGGGTCCAGATCCGGATCCAGGCCATGGTTGGCGAAGATCTCTGCGGTCGTCCTGCCGGTGGTGCTCCTGGACGCATAGGCGTCCCAGTCCGAGGTGGTCCAACGTCCCCAGCCCATACATACCTCCATGAGGGTCTGTTCGTTCCGGATCAGGCCTTCCCTCCATAGACCTGCTCCGGGGTGATCTCGAGAGCCACAAAGCGCCGCGCGCCGTAGCTTTCGGGCAATACCTCCTGCATCCACTCGCGGTAGTCCTCCCGGGCCGAGCCCGACGTCGCCAGGCGCGACCAGGTGGCCATGGCTTCCGGTGTGACCGATGGGAAGCGCTGTCCGGTGGCGTCGCCCAGCAGTTCGCGCGCAACGGCGCGGATCTGTTCCAGATCCAGCACCCGGTGGGCATGACCCGAGGCGGCAAGCCACGGAGGCATCTGTGCGAGGGTTCGTGAGGGGACTCCCAGGAGTGGCGAGCCCTCCACCGCGCCGAACCACCAGGCGCCCGGGAGGGCGACGAAGTGGCGTACCGGTGAGACGAAGCACGTGTCCAGGGAGAGGTCGTTGTGTGTGAGCTCGGCATGCTCCAGATAGCAGGCCAGGTTGAGCAACCCGCTCACGATCCAGGCCGTGTGTCGGCCGTCCAGCGGACCACGCAGCCAGGCGAGGAGATCCCGAAGCCGGATCAGGTCCGGAGCCAGCTCCTGGATGAGCACGTGGCTCCCGTCCGGCAGGGACACCGCAGCTCGGAGCCGTGGAAGGGCATCCTCGAAGGCGGCCTGCATCCTCGTATTGGAGAATCGGCAGGTCCTCGTCATCTGGTCCGCCTGCCGGAGGAAATCTTCACATGGACCGTCCACCCAGGTGGCGAGACAGTCGCTGCAGACGAATTCCCGGCCCAGCTCGAAGCGCCGCCTGCTGCGCACGGGCAACGTCTGCGGGACGTCGGTGCCTTCCCGGAACCACAGGGTGTCCCCGGCATCCCAGAGGCCGGTCGCCCAGGTGCGGAGGCCTCGATCCCGGAGCTCGGCCAGGTGGGCGAAAACCGCGACTGCGCGAGGCTCGTCCTGGGTGTCGGGGTGCCAGCGGCGGGCCAGTGCCCGGAACTCCGACGCCAGGGTCCCGGGATCGGTGAAGAGCTGCTCCGGTTCCTGGATGGCCAAGAGCCTGTCGGCTTCGGACGTCGGGGTGCTTCCTTCGATGACGGCATCGATGGGGGTCATGGCGGGCTCCGCGCATCCTTGGGCTTTCCGGCCCAGGATTGCTTAGATGCTAAAAGTATATATGTAAATGGAATCTAAGTCAAGAGGCCATGACCGAAAATCCACGGAAACAGCCCCCGTGGACTCGTTTCAGGCGAGGGTCACGCGGTTCCGGCCGGTGGCCTTGCTCTTGTAGAGGGCTTCGTCCGCGCGGGTCACGAACCAGTCGGCGTTCATGTCCTCTCCCACTTCGAGTGCGGTAGAGACGCCGATGCTTAGCGTCACATGAGGGGCGAGATCGGAGGCCTTGTGGGGCAGGCCACGGTCGTTGATGGCCTTGCGCAGCTTCTCGCCCACGCACAGGGCCTGCTCGGCATTCACGCCCGGAAGCACCGCGGCGAACTCTTCGCCGCCGTACCGGGCCGGCACTTCACCGGCACGCTTGAAGACCTCTCGCATCACGGCGCCCACCATGCGCAGGCAGTCGTCACCGCCCTGGTGGCCGTAGGCGTCGTTGTATTTCTTGAAGAAGTCCACGTCGCAGAGGATCAGGGACAGGGGTGTCTTCGAGCGGCGGGCTCGGCGGATCTCTTCTTCCATGACGTCATTGAAGCGACGCCGGTTGGCCAGTCCCGTGAGGCCGTCCTCCACCGCCATGCGATGCAAGGTCTCCATGGCCTTCTCCAGCTCCGCCGTGCGCTCGGCCACCCGCTGCTCCAGCTCGGCGTTGGCCACCCGGAGCAGCTCCGCCTGATGGAGGTTCTCCGAGTAGAGGCGGGCGTTCACCAGGGTCAGGGCCGAACGGTCCGCCAGGCTCTGCAGCATGGCCAGGTCCTCGGCGGAATAGGCCTTGGTGGAGCCGCAGCGGGCCAGGGTGATGGTCCCGATGACCTTCCCCTGGCTGCGCATGGGCACGATCAGGAGCCCATGGACGCCGAAGTGGGTGAGGTAGGCGTGGAATTCGGGGCGAACATAGGGCTTGATGCGCTCGCCCGTGGGGTCGGAGACCTGGAGCGCCTCGCTGCTCAGCGCCACCTCGCCCGCGCCGGGGGTGCCTACGGGGAAGGGCGACAGCGTCTTGTAGTCCGGCAGCAAGGGGCGGCCATCGATGTACGGCTGGTCCAGGGCCATGGGCTGCAGCAGGCCGGCCTCAGGGTCCAGCATGTTGAGCACGCAGAGGTCCCCGACCTGGATGGCCAGGTGGTGGGCAATCAGCTCCAGGGCGGAATCGAACTCCAGGCCCACGCCGGCGAGGCCCAGGAACACGGCGTTCTGCGCCTCGGACCGCTTCAGGCGGGCGGCCTGCTCGGCTTCCGTGCGCTTGCGGTCCGTGATGTCCCGGGCGGTGGAGAGCAGGCGTTGCTGACCTCCGATGTCCGCCAGCCGGAGGTTGACCTCGATCCAGAACAGGCGTCCGGACTTGTGCTTGGCGATCCACTCGAAGGTCTGGGGGCCCTGCTCGGTGGCCTTCCGCATCCACTCCCAGGCGTCGTCCTGGGTGCAGGGCGTGAGTCCCACGCTGAGGCTGCCCATGTCCATCCACAGGGCCTCGTCGTAGGTCAGCCCGAACATCTCGCACATGCGCCGGTTCACGTCAAGGATGGCGCCGGTGCCCACCTCATGGACCAGGATGGCGTCATTCACGGCGTCGAAGATGGCTCGGGACTGGCCCTCCGAAGGGGCCTGGGGGGGGGCGGGGGGAATGGGTCTGGCGTCCTGTTGCAGCAGGGTGTTCTGGATCAGCAGGCCCAGGACCTTGGACAGAGGCTGCAGGGCCCGGCTGACGGACTCGAAGCCGTCGGCGGGATCCAATCCCAGGACCAGCATGGAGCCGATGGGTCTCGAACCCTCCTGGAGCGGCAGCACCAGGGCGTTGGACACCTTGAGCGCCTTCAGCAGGGGTGCGGTGACCTCCTGGCCGGGATCACCGCACCAGCAGGAGGTGGCCTCCGTCCGAAGCGTCAGGTCCAGGATCGGCAGGGCGGAGGGATCCTCGATCCGGCTCTTCCATGCAGCGGGATGGATGGCCAGGAGCTGGGCGGCTTCGCCGGTTTCGCGGCCGAGCAGGGCCACGGCCTGGGCTCCGGTCACCCTCCGGACCTGTTCGCAGATGTGCGCGCAGACGTGGGACGGCTCCTCGGGAGCCACCAGGATGCCATCCAGGGCCTCCGTCAGCAGGTTGAAGCAGCCCGATTCGAGGGGGGAGGGGCTGCTCATCGCGTGCCCTCGCACCGCGTTCCGGGTTGGTTGCGAACCTCCAGCGGGAGGCACACCTGCCGTCGGACGTATTCGGTCATGGGCATCATGGAATCAAAGTAGCACACCTGATTGGAGATCCTACTCAATTCGGAAGGCGGCCCGGCTCCCATCCGGTCCGGGAATCACCTCGAGGCGCGCCGGGATGCGCTGCTTGATCTCCTCGAGATGGCTGATGATGCCCACCAGGCGCCCGCCCTGCTTGAGCTCGTCCAGGGTTCGCAGGGCCAGGTCCAGGGCTTCCTGGTCCAGGCTGCCAAAGCCTTCGTCCACGAAGACCGTGTCCAGGCGGACGCCGCCGGCGTGGCGCTGGACCACGTCGGAGAGCCCCAGGGCCAGGGCCAGGGAGGCCTGGAAGCCTTCGCCCCCCGAGAGCGTGCTGGCCGCCCGGGCCCGGCCGGTGTGGGTATCCGTGACCTCCAGGTCCAGCCCGGAGGCCCGCCGCAGGTCCCCGGGG
>CAYZND010000008.1:22636-25386 GCA_964479495.1 uncultured Mesoterricola sp. | reverse complement strand
CTTCCTGGACCAGGCCCTGGAAGAAGGCTGGAACTTCGTGAACATCAGCGCCTACCTGAAGGAATCCGGGAAGCCCCACTGGAATGCTTCGAACCGCCTCGCGATGCTGGTCAGGGGCACTTCCGCTCCGGTCGCCCACGGGCAGTAGGGATAGACTGGATGCATGCACGACGGGAAAGCGCAGTGAAGGGGATGGGTCGCATCCTGTTCCGGGTTCTGGCGGGAGCCTTTGCCCTCGTCCTGGCTCTGTCCCTGCTGAGCTTCTATTACAACGACCCCTGCCCGCCCTTCTCCCAGGGGCAGATCGGTGGTCCCGTCAAGAACCTCTGCGGCCTCTTCGGCGCCTACCTCGCGGGCTTCTTCCAGACCCTGGTCGGCGTCGGCGCATGGCTCGTGCCGGCGTATGTGCTTTGGGAGTGCTTTCCCGCCGAGGGGATGCGCTGGCATCGCCGCCTGGCCTGGCTGGTCTTCGCCCTCTGCGTCTGGACGGTGCTCGGCGCCTTCGGGACCCGCTACTGGCCTTCGGCGGAAGGAGGCGCCAACACCTGGCGCTGGGGGGGCTGGCTGGGCTCCTCCTTATGGCCCCCCCTTCGCAGCGCCCTGGGTCCCGTGGGCCTGCCCATCGCCCTCACCGTCCTCCTCCTGATCTCGAGCCTGATCCTGGCACCGGCCCTCACCCACGCGCTGGGGCGCCTGCTGGCCCGGTGGATGGGCGACAAGGCTTGGCCCTGGCTCAGGCCCCTGCCCGGCAAGGGCGTTCGCGGGTTCCTCGGCATGATCCAGCATCCCTTCCTGGCGTGGCGCTCCCGTCAGCCGACCCCGGACTTGGATGCCGACGACGCCCGGGAGCTGGCGCGCCTGGGCAGGCAGCAGCAGGCCGAGGAGGAGCAGATTGAAGCCCTGCGCCGAGCCGAGCGGGAGGCCCTCGAGTACAAGAAGGCCAACAAGCAGCTCCCACCGGAGATCGGTCTGCCGGTGATCCACTCCATGCAGCTGGACACGCCTGCCGATGAGATCCCCTTCATCGACTCCATGGTCATCGAGGGCGAACGCCCGACCCCGGGCATGCCCATCCCGCCGCCGCCCCTGCTGCGGAACCTGCC
The DNA here is from genome assembly GCA_964479495.1 of uncultured Mesoterricola sp. Classification (GTDB taxonomy): domain Bacteria; phylum Acidobacteriota; class Holophagae; order Holophagales; family Holophagaceae; genus UBA1801. Next base: position 24,283 of record CAYZND010000008.1, on the reverse strand, counting down.
TCCGCCGCCGGCGCCCAAGACGCCCTTGGTGCCGCCCGTCGTGGTGCAGGACCGCTTCGGTCGCATCGTGGAGCAGCCTTCCCTGGGTCTCACGGAACCCACGCCCGCGCGGCCCCTGCCGGATCCGAGCCGGGCCCTCGGGCTGAACGGATCCCCGAAGGCCGCCCCGGTCCCGCCACCTTCCCTGGAGCCCGCCTGCGGTCCCGTGGACCGGCTGGAGCTGCCGCCCCGGCGCCTCTTCGATCCCCCCCAGCCGGAGCACCGGCTGGATCCCGCGCTGCTGGAGGCCACCAAGGAGCTCATCGGACAGAAGCTCTCCGAGTTCAAGGTGAAGGGCCAGATGGTGGGCATGCAGCCCGGCCCCGTCGTCACCGTCTACGAGTTCCAGCCCGACGCCGGAGTGCCCCTGGCCAAGGTGCTGGGCATGGAAGAGGATCTCGCCCTGGGCCTCCAGGCCGAGAAGGTCCGCATCGACCGCATCCCCGGCCGGAACCTGGTGGGCATCGAGGTGCCCAACCCCCACCGCGAGGTCATCAGCTTCCGCGAGGTCGTGGACAGCCCCCAGTTCCGGGACCCCAGCCAGAAGGACGCGAAGAGCCTGCTGACGCTCGCGCTCGGCAAGGATATCGCGGGACACCCCGTGGTGGCCGATCTCGGCAAGATGCCCCACCTGCTCATCGGCGGCTCCACGGGCAGCGGCAAGAGCGTGGGCGTCAACGCCATGATCGTGTCCCTGCTGCTGCGAGCGCTCTCCAGCGAAGTGAAGCTGATCCTGGTGGATCCCAAGATGGTGGAGCTGGGCGTCTACGAGGACATCCCGCACCTCTGGGCCCCGGTGGTCACCGACATGAAGGAGGCCGGACGCGTGCTGAAGTGGGTGGTGGCCCAGATGGAGGATCGCTACAAGCGTCTGGCCCTGATGTCCGTGCGGAACCTGGAGGGCTTCAACGCCAAGCTCATCGAGGCCGGCGGCAGCATCGACCTCAGCGACCGCACGCCGAACCCCCGTTGGCCGGACCGTCCCACCTTCCTGGAGCCCCTGCCCTACGTGGTGGTGGTCATCGACGAGCTGGCGGACCTCATGATGGTCTGCCGCGCGGAGGTGGAGGAGAGCATCGCCCGCATCGCCCAGAAGGCCCGCGCCGTGGGCATCCATCTGGTGCTCGCCACCCAGCGGCCGAGCGTCGACATCGTTACCGGCGTCATCAAGGCGAACCTGCCCGCGCGCCTCTCGTACCGCGTGAACACGAAGATCGACAGCCGCACGATCCTGGATGGCAGCGGGGGCGAACAGCTCCTGGGCAAGGGCGACGCCCTCTTCCTGGCTCCCGGGAACGCCCGACCCCGACGCATCCACGCCCCCCTCATCACCGAGGAGGAGATCCTGCGCCTTGTGGAGTGGCTGAAGGAGCGTGGCAAGCCCGACTACAACCAGGCCCTGCTGAACGCCATGGAGACCGACGAGGAACTGGCCACCCAAAACGCCGATGAGAACCCCGCCGCCGGAGGCGACGACATCTACGACCGCGCCGTGGCCGTGGTGAAGCGCGAGCGCAAGGCCTCCACCAGCCTCCTCCAGCGCAAGCTCAACATCGGCTACGGCCGCGCCGCCCGCATCATCGACCGGATGGAGGAGGAAGGGATCAT
>CAYZND010000008.1:0-22536 GCA_964479495.1 uncultured Mesoterricola sp. | reverse complement strand
CGGCGGCGACCGGGGAGCCGGAAAGCCACGGGAGGTCCTGGTCGGCGAGGAGTGAACCTCCGCCATCCGGTCCCGGATGGGAGGCTCCATCTCTGCGATCGCCCACAGGGCGGGAGCAGGAGCAGGCTCCGGTGGAGCCTGCGATAGATGGAGGAGGAGGGCATCATCGGCGGCGACCGGGGAGCCGGAAAGCCACGGGAGGTCCTGGTCGGCGAGGAGTGACCCGTAGGGATCGAAGGTGCGCCCTCGCCTTCAGGATCCCGTGGGCACTTCCACCCGGAAAGCCGCGCCCGCGCCGGGTTCGCTGTCCACCCAGATCCGTCCCCCCATGGCGTCCACCATGTATTTCACGATGGAAAGGCCGAGCCCGACGGACTTCTCGCCTCCGGTGGGCTGGGCGGAAAGGCGCGCATAGCGACCGAAGAGGCGCCTGCGGTCCTCCTGGGTGAGCCCCGGCCCTTTGTCCTCCACGGAGACCACGGCCTTCCCCCCTCCTTCCTCCACCCTCACGGTGACCGTCGTGCCGGGCGGCGAGAACTTGATCGCGTTGGAAATCAGGTTGTAGAGGATCTCCTTCATGAAACGCGTGTCGGCCAGGACCTCGCCCCGGCCTTCGAAGGGCGCCAGCCGGAGGGCGATACCCTTCTCCCGCGCGCGCGCGACATGCGTGTCCACCACTTGCTCGACCATGGCCCGTAGGCTGAACCGCGTGAGTTCGGCCTTGAGCTTGCCGGATTCGATGGCGGCGATGTCCAGGAAGTGCCCGATCAGGATGCTCATCTCCATGCCTTCCCGATGGATCCGGGCGGCCATCGCCCGCACCTCGGGCTGGTCGCTCTCCTCCTCGATGAGCTGGGCCCCGAGGACCATGCTGTTGAGGGGATTGCGCAGGTCGTGCCCTACGACCCCGAAGAAGTAGTTCTTCTGCTCGTTCAGCTCCTGCAGCCGGGCGTTGGCACCCTGCAGCTCGGTGGTGCGGAGCGCCACCAGATCCTCCAGCCTCTCCTGATGGGCCTTCAGGGCCTCCTCGGTCTCCTTGCGCGCAGTGATGTCCTCGAAGACCCAGATGGAACCTTCCTGGGGCCGGCCGGGATCCAGGACCCGCCCCATGATCCGGGCCCAGAAGGCTGACCCGTCGGCGCGCCGGGCGCGGATCTCGTCCTCGAAGCGCTCGCCCCGGCCCAAAACGGGGTAGGCCGTGCGCCCGATCCGGTCGAATTCCTCATCGCTGGAATAGACGATGCGGGTGGAGACGCCCTTCATCCCTTCCGGGTCCATGCCCGCGATCTCGGCCATCCGCGCGTTCACCCGCTCGAAGCAGCGGTTCTTCACGAGGCAGATGCCCACCATGCTGTTGTCCAGGATGGCGGACTGGATCGCGTTGGCGCGCTGGAGGTCCTCCTCGGCCCTTCTGCGCTCGGCGATATGGGCCCACTCGCGGAGGGCGCGCTCGGCCGTCCGGGGCAGGTCGTCGAGGGTCTCCACGGTCTTGACCACGTAGTCGACGGCTCCGGCCTTGATCGCGCCCACGGCCACATTCTCGTTCCCGAAACTCGTCATCAGCACCAGCGGAAAGGCGGGGCTTTCATCCTTGGGCAGCAGGTCGGTCCCCTGGCCGTCGGGCAGGAGCATGTCGCAAATCACCAGGTCCGGGCGCTGCCCCTCCAGGTGTCCGCGCGCCGCCTCCAGGGTGGAGGCGAAGGCCAGCTCGTAGCGATCCGCGTGGGGGGCGAAGGCGCGCCGGATCAACTGAGCGTGCGCCTTTTCGTCTTCCACGACCAGGATCCGGCAGGTGCGCTCCATGCGTTCTCCCAAAGTCAGGCCTGGCGGTTGTAGGTGAGCCAGTAGAAGCCCAGGTTGTGCATCAGGTGGATGAAGGACTCGAAATCCACGGGCTTGACGAGGTAGCTGTTGGCGTACCCATCATACGCCCGGCCGAGGTCCGCCTCCGCTTCCGAGGTCGTCAGGATGACGACGGGGATGCGGCGCAGCTCTTCGGAGGTCTTGATCACCCTCAGGACTTCCAGGCCGTCCACCTTGGGGATGCGCAGGTCGAGCAGGACCACATGGGGGCGTGGACAGTTGGCCGATTCGGCGTACGCCCCGCGCTGGTGGAGGTAGTCCAGCGCCATCTCGCCGTCCGTGACGTGGTGGATGGTGCAGGCCAGCTGGTTCTCCTTGAAGCTCCGGAGGACCAACTTCGCATGGTCGGGGTTGTCCTCCACGAGCAGGATCTCGAACGGCTTCTCCTTCATGGCTTCCTCTCCTCAGTGGCAATACCGCGGTTGCCCGGCAGCGTGAAGCAGAACGCGGCGCCCTTGCCAGGCCCCTCCGATTCGGCCCAGATGCGCCCACCGTGCACCTCCACGATGCGCTTGACGATGGCCAGGCCCATCCCTGAACCATCGGAGGCCGGGTCCAGCTTCTCGAAGAGCCCGAACACCTTCTGCTGGTAGGCGGGGGCGATGCCCATGCCGTTGTCGCGGACGAAGAACACGGTCTCGTCCCCGTCCCGCCGCATCCCGATCTCGATGCGCGGCTTCGGCTGGTCCCCCAGGAACTTGACGGCGTTGTCCACCAGGTTCTGGACCACCTCCCGAAGCCTGGCGCGGTCGCCGAAGACGGTGGGCAGGTCCGGGGCGATGTCCAGGTCCACCTCCCGCTCCAGGAGCCGCCCCTTCACCAGCTCGACCGCCTCGCAGGCCAGCTCGCCGAACGCCACCTCCTCCAGAGGATTCATCAGCCGTCCGATGCGGGAGAGTTCCAGCAGGTCCTTCAGCAGCGCCTGCATCTTGTCGGCGGCGTTCGAGATGCTGGCGATGTCCTCCTCGAGCCCTTCCAGGTTTCCGGAACGGGCGTCCTTGGCCAGGTAGCCCATGAAGCCCTTGATCGTGATCAGGGGGCTCTTCAGGTCGTGCGAGACCGTGTACGTGAACCGGGCCAGCTCGGCGTTCCGGGCCTCCAGCTCCGCCACGAGGGATTCCTGCTCCGATTTCGCCCGCAGGAGTTCGGCCACGTTGCGCTCCAGGCTGCCGACGAGGTCGCGCAGGCGTGCCGTCATGGCGTTGAAGGCCTTGGCCAGGACCCCCATCTCGCAGGGTCCGCCCCCTTTGGCCACGCCCTCCAGGTCACCGGCGGTGATGCGTTGCGCCACGGCCACCAGATGGTCCACGGGACGCGTGATGCCCCGGGAGATCAACAGGCCCAGGATCGCGCCGCCCACGAGCACGAGGGCGCTGAGGCCGAGGGTCATGACCAGGGCCTGGGCGATCGAATCCCGCGCCCGCTGCTGCGAGGCGTACAGGAGTCCCGTTTCCTCCCCTTCGAACTCGATCAGGTTCTCCAGCAGCTTGCCCCGGATCTCCTCGAAGCGGTTGAGGGAGGCCTGGGTCTGCGCGCCGTCCAGGCCCTGCTGGCCGAAGATCCGCATGACGGTCCTCGCCTGTTCAAGGTACGCGTAGGACAGGGGCACGATCTCGGACCAGATGGCCTGCTCCCTGCCCGCGGGCAAGGGGTATCCGTGGAAGTGGCTCTCCATCTGCCGGATGAACTCGTTCAGGATGTACGTCTTGTCGGCGAAACGGGTGGCGGAGCGGATGCCGATCTCCTTCGAGGCCGCGCTCACGTAGCTGTTGACCAGGGCGTGGACCTCGAGGGCCTCGATGCGCAGCTTGGTGCTGATGTAGCGCGCCTCGGAGCGCTCCGTCAGCTCCTGGGCCATGATGCCGCTCACACGCCGGATCTGGAAGTAGCCGAACACCCCGGTGCCCAGGGCCAGGAACGCGACGAGCAGGAAGCCCGCGATGAGCCTCGTACCGATGGAGTTCGCCGACAGCTTTGCCATTTCCGATCGCTAAGGTTGTGCCTGGATATAGTCCGTGACCGGTTTCCACTGGCCGTCCTTCACCTGCGAGATGCGCAGGGCGGCCGCCCCCTTGTGGCTGCCGGACGTGAAGGTGATGGGTACCGTGAGGCCGCCCGTGTCGAAGGCGGCGAGGCTCTCCAGGCCCTTCCGGATCCCTTCCCCCGTCGGCGAACCGCCGGCCCTCCGGACTCCCTCGGCCATCACCTTCATGGTCACCCAGCCCTGCACGTAGCGGATGTTCATGGCGGATGGATCGAGACCCTTGGCCCGGATGTAGCCGCGGATCTCGGCCAGGCCCGGCACGTCCTCGTGGATGAACGTGAAGGGGACCGTTCCCAGGACTCCCTCGGCGGCGGGCCCGGCCAAGCTGATCAGCTTTTCGTCGGCCGTCCAGTTCAGCATGATGAACCGGGTGGGGAGCTTGAGCTTCTGGGCGCCGAGGAGGATGACCGAACCGGAAGCCGTGGTCTCCTGGACGATGGCGTAGTCCGGATTCTTGTCCGACATGGCCCGCATCGCGAAGGTCACGTCCACGGCCGCAAGGGAGACGATCTGCTCGTCCACCAGGTCGATCCCGTGGGCCTTCGCATAGTCACGCCCGGCCTGGATGGGCGATCGCCCGAATCCCGTGTCGTTGTAGATGAACGCCACGCGTGGACGGCGGCTGGGATCCTTCCAGCCGTCCAGGATGTACCTCAGGGCGATGCGCATCTGATCCGAATAGGTCACGCCGATCAGGAAGTTGTAAGGAGCCTCCTTAGGATTCGTCAAACTTTCGGAATAGGATGCCGACATGAAGGGGATCCGGTCCTCGGCGATGCGCGGCCTCAGGGCCTCGGTATCCCCCGTTCCCCAGCCCATGATGGCCACGACCTTCTCCTCATTCACGAGCTGTCCGTAGACGGACTCCGCCCGCTCGATGATGTAGCCGTAGTCCCTTTCCACAAGCTGGATCTGGCGCCCGTTGATCCCGCCCCGCTCGTTGAGGTACCGCACGTAGTCCCGGACGCCTTCGGCGTAGGGGATGCTGATCTCGCTGGTGGAGCCGGTCAGATCGAAGAGCGCCCCCACCCGTATGGGGCCGGGAGCCTTCTTTTCGCATCCCGCCAGGAACAGCGACAAGGTGGCCGCGATCGACCAGGCGGCGTGGAGGTAGGTCCCTCTGGTTCTCGTCTTCATGTCGCCCTCCGGGGAGGTGCAGTGGCTGTCAATCCACCGATGACCGCAATCCATCCCCGCTCGACGGCACCTCGGCCCATGGGCAGGCAAAGGGGCCATTGTTCTGGGACGGATCAAAGGCCTGTATCGGGAATGGCCGGAACTTCCTTGAATCCGATTCCTCGCGGGCTTCGGCGCGGCGCATCCCTCCTCCGGCCCCTCAATCGCGCATAAGGGGTATCCACTTCTCTAAGCAGCCTCGGCCAGGGGAACCTTGGTTGAGAGCCTGCCGATGATGCGCCAGTAGGGCTTTGCTTGGCCGCGCACGATGCCTTCGGCGAGGCGCTGGAAGGCGTGGGTGAGGCTCTTCGCGGTGCGGCGGTTGAAGCGGAAGGTGAACTCCTCCAGGTAGGACTGGAGGTCCGCACCGCCAGCAGCGGGGAAGAGGCCCTGGAGGTGTGAGAGGAGTGGGACCCCGAGGTGGTGTGGATGGACCTCCGGATGCCCGGGATGGGCGGGCTGGAGGCGGCCCGCCGGATCCGGGCCCTGGAGGCGGAGCTGGACCGCCCCCGCACGACGCTGATCGCCCTCACGGCGAGCGCCATGAACCTGAACCTGGAGGAACTCCGCGAAGCCGGATTCGATGACTGGGTCCTCAAGCCCTTCCAGGAATCGAACCTCTTCCAGAAGCTGGAACTCCACCGCGGACTGCGCTTCGAAGTGGCGAAGAGGGAGCCGGCCCCTACGGGGAGCCTCGATCCTTCCCGGCTGGGTTCCCTGGAGCCCGCCTGGGTGCGAGAGTTCCGGCAGGCCTTGACCCGGGGCGACAAGAAACGGATGCTGGCGCTCCTGGAACAGGTGCGCGATCCCATCCTGGCCGACGGCATCCGGTCCTATGTCGCGAAGAACCGATTCGAGGCCCTCCGGGACCTCCTGGACAGCGGAGGACAGCATGCCTGACCCCGAAAACGCGGCCATCCTCATCTTGGACGACAACCCCGCGAACCTGGACATGCTGGAACAGCTCCTGAGCTCTTGCCAGTACCAGGTCTGCGCCGTGCCCTCGGGCCGCCTGTGCCTGGATTCGGCGAGGCATTTCCCCCCGGACCTGATCATGCTGGACATCAAGATGCCGGAAATGGACGGCTACGAGGTCTGCCGGACCCTGAAGGCCGACCCGGCGCTGATGGACATCCCCGTGATCTTCTTGAGCGCCCTCGACGACGTCTGGGACAAGGCGGAGGCCTTCCGGACCGGGGGGGCCGACTACATCACGAAGCCCTTCCAGGCGGAGGAAGTGCTCGCGCGCGTGGCCTATCAGGTCCAGCTCCGCCAGCGCACGCGCAGCCTGGAGCTGGCCCATCAAAAGCTCCTGGAAATGGACCGGATGAAGGAAAGGTTCACGGCCATGTTGGTGCACGACCTGCGTTCTCCCCTCACGGCCATTTCATGCGCCCTGGAGATGGCACAGGAGGAGGGGGGGATCCCTGGCGATGTGCTTCAGGCGGCCCAGGGGGCGATGGAGAGCGTGATGGGGCTGATCAAGGACCTGCTGGACGTCTTCCGCACCGCGAAAGACGAGCTGCCCCTGGAACTCCAGCTCATCTCGGCCTCCGAGTTGACCCGGAAAGCCCACCGGGCCCATCTTCCCGATTCCGCCAGGCGCGGGATCGAGCTGGAGCTCACGGTTCCGCCGGCTCTTCCCGATCTCCGGGCCGATCCAAGATTCGTGGAGCGGGCCCTGGGCAACCTGCTTGGGAACGCCCTCAAGTTCACGCCCCGCGGCGGCCGTGTCCTGCTCAGCGCGGACGTGCGCGAAGAGTCAGGGGAACGCTGGCTGACCTTGAGCGTGAAGGACTCGGGACGGGGCATCCCGGTGGACAAGCTCTCCGCGGTCTTTGAGCCTTTCAGCCAGGTCCTCGGCAGAGATGCCGGCGCAGGAGTGGGCCTCGGGCTGGCCATCGTCCAGCGGATCATGACCGCCCACGGCGGGCGCGCGTCCGTGCAAAGCCAGGAAGGGACCGGTTCCACCTTCACGCTCCAGTTCCCCCTCTGAGGAACCCCGCGCCGTCCTTCGATCCGGCCGCAATCCGCCCTTGGGGAAGGCGGCCGGGGCTGTCATTCTGGAGGTTGCGTCAAGGAGAAGGTCATGAATTTGCGTGTTGCACGATGGATCGGAATCGGAAGCCTGGTGGCCCTCGGTTTCCTGGGCTGCGCTCAGCGCCCCGAGGATGCCAGTCGGATCCTCGTCAACGTGGCCGGGGAGACCATCACCCAGGCCCAGTTCGAGGAGGTGGTGCGGATCCTCGTGGCCGATCCCCAGCAGGCGGAGCAGCTCCTGAAGAACGAAGCCATGAAGGAACAGCGGAACCAGATCCTGGATTCCATGGCCCTCCAGAAAGCCATCCTCAAGATGGCCAAGGCCGAGGGCCTGGAGAAGGAGACCGAGGTCAAGTTCGTGGTGGAGCAGACCACGGCGCAGTACTTCCTGAAGACCCTCATGGAGCGGCGCATCGTCAAGGCCGGCCTCATGGCTGCGCCCACCGAGGCCGAGCTGCGCGCCATCTATGACGAAGGCATCGCCCAGCGCAAGGCCGCGGGCCAGACCAAGGACCTCCCCACCTTCGAGCAGGTGAAGCCCCAGCTCATGGACGGATTCATGCAGCGCAAGCGCCAGGAGAAGAACGACACCGAGCTCAAGGCCCTGATCGCGGAGATGCGCCAGAAGTACCCCATCACCTATGCCGAAGGCTACAAGCCTACCCCCCAGCCCGGCCAGCCTTGAGCCATCCCCTGCTCAACCGTCGCGGCCCCGAACGGGGCCGCTTTCGTTTTAACTGATAACCGATCACTAGCAACGGGCTTGTCACTTCCAGTGGCGCTGCACGAAGGCGTCCACCTCGGGCAGGCCACCCTGGAGGATCAGGTAGCCGTTGTGGGGCTCCCGGGGCGTGATCTCGTGGTTGATGGAAGTCGTCATTATCTGGCGGATCTTCTTGGGATCCTCCGTCTGTCCTAGCACCCAGGCCAGCTTCATGTAGGCGGTCTCGGGCAGCATGTTGTCGAGGGGGATGATGCCCAGGTCCAGCAGGTCACGGCCCGTGTCGTAGACGTACATCTGGGCGAAGCCCCACAGGGTCTGCACGGTCATCACGACTGTCATGCCCTTCTGCACGGCGCGCTTGATGGCCGGATACAGAGGCTTGTTCACATGGCCCAGACCCGTGCCTGCGATGACGAGGCCGCGGTAGCCCATGCTGGACAGGCCGTCGATGATGTCCGGGTTGAAGTTGGGGTAGTAGTACTGGATCGTCGTCTTCTCCTCGAAGACCGGCGTGATGATGGGCACGCGACTGGGATCCCGGCGCTGGATCTCTTCGGAGATGTACTTGAAGTGGCTGCCGTCCTCATTGGGGTAGCGGCTCACGGTGGCCAGGGGCGTGGCGCCCACGGTGCGGAAGGTGCTGCGGTAGCTGGAGTGCATCTTCCGGCAGCGGGTCCCGCGGTGCAGCAGGTCATAGTTGTCCGAGGTGGGCCCGAACATGCAGAGCATGACCTCGGCGATGTCGCACTCGGCGGCGGTGCGCACGGCGTTCATGAGGTTCAGGGCCGCGTCCGACGAGGGGCGGTCGGAAGAGCGCTGGCTGCCCACGAGCACGATGGGCACGGGGCTGTTCTGCACCATGAAGCTCAGGATGGCGCCCGTGTGGGACATGGTGTCCGTACCATGGCCGATGACGATGCCGCTGGCTCCCTTGGCGATCTCTTCGCCGATGGCGATGGCCAGGGCCTTGTACTGCTCGGGACCCATGTTCTCCGAGAACACGCCGAAGAGCTTCTTGGTCGTCAGGTTCGCGATGTCCGCCAGTTCGGGCACGGCGCCATACAGCTCGCCGGGGGTGAAGGCCGGGATCACGGCGCCCGTTCGGTAGTCCAGGCGGGAGGCGATGGTGCCGCCGGTGCCCAGGAGCGTGACGTTCTTCTTCTTCGGGTCGAAGGGAAAGTCCTTCTCGGGGATCTTGTAGACGGCCTTCTTGTAGCCCGTCTCCTTGGCGGAGACGATGCGGTCCGCCGCGATGCCCACGTTGTAGCCGTTGAAGAGCTTCACCACCAGGTGCAGGTCGTCGAAGGTCTCGCTGCGGGGCAGTATGACCCCGATGAACGTGGAGCCGCGGTCATTGGTGACCTCCACCTCGCTCCAGACGCCGATCTGGTAAGTGTCCAGGAGTTCCCGGACAGGGCCGCGGTAGCCCTGGAGGCGGTCGGTGCGCTCGCTGATGGGGATGTTCATGGCGTCACCTCCTGTGCCGCCACCCTTCGGGCGGACCTCCGGTCTGTGGCACTTCGCTCCTGCTCCATGCTCACTTCACCACCTCCGCATTCAGCTTGGTCCGGATGAAGGCCGCCACATCGCTCGCCGGCGCCTGGCCCTTCAACATCCGCACCGCCTTGCCCGCCAGGAAGCGCACGCGCTTCTCGTCGCAGTCGGCGCGCTCGCTGTCATAGCCTTCCATGGTGAGGTTGTCGATCGTGCCCTGCCACTGTTCCCGGGCCTTGAGGTCGATGCCCAGGGAGACGCAGGCGGCATCGGCATCCAGCCTGTCCTGGGCCATGCGCTGGGCCAGCGCCGGGACGGCCTCCCGGGGGATGCGCCCATCGGTGAAGCGGTCGAAGATCTGCACCCACTCCGCCGTGCCCAGACGCTGCACGGGGATGCCCGCCCGCTTGAGCGCCTTGACCTGCTGACCGAGCGTAATGGCCGCGAAGAGCCCGTCCACGCCGGTCTTCTCCACCACGGCATCCACGATCTCCGCGCCGCCCCGACGGATGAGGTAGTGGGCTGTCTCCTCGGGGACCCGCCAGGACATGTAGCGCTCGATGCGGTCCCAGGGCGCGGGCCGCAATCGGGACTGGGCCGCCTCCACCCGCTCCTTCGTCACGCGGGTCGGTGGCGAGTCGGTGTCGGGATACATCCGGTCCGGACCGGGCAGGATGCGCTCGAAGGTGGTGAAGCCACCCACCAGTGCCTGACGGGTCTCCTTCGGAACGCCCACGGTCGCATCGCAGAAGCGCAGGCGGATCTCCTCGGCGGCGGTGCGGCAGTCCTCCTCGGGGCCGAAGACGATGAAGAAGTCGTCGTTCTCGCCGGGACGGACCCGCTTGCGCAGGCGTTCCAGGATGCGGTGCTTGTTGGCGAACTCGGGCATCTGGGTGCTGGCGAGCACGATGGGCGCCTCGTCCAGGCAGGCGATGACGCGCACCCGGCCCCGGAGCTCATCCAGGAAGGTGGTGTCCGGCTGGGTGGGGTGCTGGGCGATGCCCGCCACGCCCTCGATCTTCACGGCGTAGACCTTGCCGCCCGCCTGCAGGGCCCGCTGGGTGAAGCCCAGATCCACGTCCGCGAACACGTCACTGACGTCGTGGCGGCTCATCTTGATGCTGGCGGGCTGGAAGAGTCCTCGCTGGCGAAGCTCCTCGCGGATCTTCAGGAGGTTGTACTGCCGCAGGCCCTCGTTGTGCACGAGCTTCACGGCGAAGCCCGCCCGGGGCACGCCCTTGATCTCACAGCGGTCGCCTCCGCGCACGCTGACGTTCACGTCCTGGCGGCTGGCCCCGATGCCGGTGCGCACGCGGCCCGTGCTGCGGGCCACCATGCCGCAGAGCAGGATGGCGTCCTTCACTTCGTAAGGCGTGACCAGCTCCGGTCCCGTCACCGTCTCCGTCAGGGGCATGCCCAGACGGTCCGTGCGCCAGATGATCTGGTGGCCCTTGTCCTTCACCTCCCGGCAGGAGTCCTCCTCGATGCTCACGTGGGTGACCGTGAGCTGGCGGCCCTTGAACGGCAGCCAGCCGTTCACGCCCACGATGGCGGTGCGCTGGAACCCCGTGGGGATGGAGCCGTCCAGGTACTGCTTCCGGGCGATGTGAACCTCGTCGATGATGTCCATGTTCATGGTCAGGCAGAGCTCGATGGCCACGTCGATGGCCTCCTGGTTCACCAGGAAGGGCGGCGTGTCGTCCATCTCGTAGGTGCAGACGTTCTGGTGGTTCAGGAGGTAGACGATCTCCTTCTTGGTCTTGAACTCCATGAGGGCCGTGCCGTCGTACTCGCCCAGCTCCGAGAGGGTGGGCCGCATGTGGCGCAGGACCTCGCCGTCATGGTCCTCCGTGTAGAGCCCCGCCGGGCAGCGGCAGAAGAGCTTCTCCTTCGTGAACAGCTGCTGGTGCACCTCCAGGCCGGAAATCAATCCCACGGCCTGATAGTCGAGCTTCTCGAGCATGCCTCACCCCGTTCGGAACGGTCCTGCTTGGGTACGAAAGAAGGCCCCAAGGATTGCGGGCCTTCTCGATGGTTGGGGAGGAAGGATTTGAACCCTCACCTGACGGAACCAGAATCCGTTGTCCTACCGTTAGACCACTCCCCAATCGGTGTGCTGTCTGAAAGATCGTGCGTCCTGGAACGACTCTCGAAGCATAGCCAGGGATCCACGCCGGCGATGATATATCAAAGCAAATCAGGATATATCACTGCACGAAGCTCAATCATTCAAGCCTTTCCCAAGGGCCTCCTCCCTGTGGATGCCCTTGCGCCGTGGCCCCCTGGCCGATGTAATGGGATCCGTATGGAGCCGCGCATCACGCCCGATGGTTCGCCCCTCTCCCGTTCCCTGCGGGAGGACGTCTACGACTACCTGCGCACCGAGATGAACCGGGGCGGCCTGCAGCCCGGCGCCTTCCTGGATCTCAACCACATCGCCAAGCAGCTGGGCGTGAGCCGGACGCCGCTCCGCGAGGCGCTGCTCCACCTGGAGAGCCAAGGGTTCGTGACGGTCCTGGCCCGCCGGGGCTTCCGCATCAAGCCCCTTTCCCTGGACGACATCCGGCACTACTTCCAGATCATCGGCGCCCTGGAGGCCGCGGCCATGCGCAGCGCGGGCCCCCTGCTGACCCCCGCCGACATCGGCTTCATGCGCCAGCTCAACGCCTCCATGGCCGGGGCCGTGGCCGCCGACGACTTCAGTCTCTACTACGACCTGAACATGGCCTTCCACGAGGTCTACCTGGGGAAGTGCGACAACACCTACCTGCTGGGCGTGATCCGCTCGCTCCGTCAGAGGCTCTACGACTGGCCGCGGCGCGAGGGCTTCGTGAAGGCCTGGGAGCAGGACTCCATCCACAACGAGCACGAGCGCCTGCTGCAGCTCCTGGAGCAGGGCGCCATCGAGGAGGCGGCCACCTTCCTCCAGAACGTCCACTGGTCCTTCGAGCGCCAGGAAGCCTACATCCACGCCTACTTCTTCGCCAGCCGGGGAGGCTCACCGAAGTAGGCGCGGACGGAACGCTCGATCAGGCCTCCCGGTTCAGACCTCCTGGACGACCTTCACCAGGAGCTTCCAGACGTTCTCCACGGAGGAGACGCTGACATGCTCGTTGGGGGTGTGCACCTCCCACATGTTGGGACCGAAGGAGACCATCTCCATGCCCGGGTGCTTCTCACCGATGAGACCGCACTCCAGGCCCGCGTGGATGGCCGAGATCTCCATGGGCTTGCCGAAGGCCTCCTGGTGGACCTTCTCCATCAGCTGCACCAGGGAGGAGTGGGGATCGGGCTTCCAGCCCGGGTAGGGGGCCTCGAGCGTAGCCTGGAAGCCCGCCAAGGCGCTCACGGCGGAGATGCGCTCGGCCAGGGCGAACTTGGAGGCATCGATGGAGCTCCGGGTCAGCAGGGTCACTTCCGCCATGCCCTCGTGGGTGTCCACCACGCCCAGGTTGGTGGAGGTCTGGGTCAGCCCGGGGATGTCGGGGCTCATGGCTTCCACGCCGTGGGGCAGGCCCAGGAGGAGGCCGATGAAGCGCTTGGCGTCCTCGGCGGAGAGCACGCGCTCACCGTCCGAAGGCTCGAGACTCATGGCGAGGCCGGGCTCGATCTGGCCTAAGGCCGACTTCCAGTGCGCCTCGTGGCTTCCCAGCTCGTCGCGGAAGACGCCTTCGTGGGCCGGATCCAGGAAGAAGATCACGGAGGCCTCGCGCGGAATGGCGTTCCGCTTGTTGCCACCCTTCACGCTGACCAGCTCCATGCCGTGGCGCGGCATCATGAAGCTCACCACCTGGGCCAGGAGGCGGATGGCGTTGCCGCGACCCGTATGGATCTCCGTGCCGGAGTGCCCGCCCTTCAGCCCGAACACCTTGAGCCGGTAGGCCCGCTTGCCTGCCGTGGGGGCTTCCAGCGCCATCTCCCGCGTCACGGTCGTGTCCACGCCGCCGGCGCAGCCGATGGTGAGGCGACCTTCCTCTTCGCTGTCGAGGTTCAGGAGGTACTTGGCCTTCAGCCACCCGGGGGCGATGTTGTTCGCGCCGGTGAGACCCGTCTCTTCATCGATGGTGACGATCACCTCGAGGGGGCCGTGGGCCAGGTCCTTCCTGGCCAGCAGGGCCAGGCCGGCGCAGACGCCGATGCCGTTGTCGGCGCCGAGCGTCGTTCCGGTCGCGCGGACCAGATCCCCCTCGTGTACCAGCGTCAACGGATCCTTGAGGAAGTCATGACGGGTGCCTTCGTTCTTCTCGCAGACCATGTCCACATGGGCCTGGACCGCGATGCCGGGGCGGTTTTCGCGCCCGGGCGTGGCCGGCTTGCGGATGAGCACGTTCCCGACGGCGTCCCGCTCCACCTGGCAGCCCAGGGCCCGCCCCTGCTCCGCTACCCAGTCCGCCGCGGCCGCCTCGGCCTTGGAACCGCGGGGGATCTTGGAGAGCTCCAGGAAGTAGGCCCACAGCGCCCGGGTTTCGGAATTCGTCAGGAGGGTTTCCACGATAGGCCTCGAGGTGGTTTCGGAAGGGGAGCCGCCGGCAGAACCGCATGGCAACGATGCGGGCCGACGACCCTAGGAGGGTACCAAGATAGGAAACTCTGGGATTGTCAGAAATAAACAACCCGTTCCATTTCTCGGAATATTTTTCTAAAGAGATGCCTCAACAGGTCGATTTATTAAGAGCCCGATGTGTGCCCCCCGATGTGATTCGACTCGGCTAGTTTATGAATCCAGGCCTCTTATATGAAGTTTCTTGAACCTCATAACACAGCCAAGACCGTTTATTTCACATCCTTGCGATATTCGACACATCTTGATTTTTGTTGATTAATACATACCCTGTTAGCCCTCCTGCAGGTGATTCATGGCGTGGTTGCGGTGGTCCCCTCTCAATGCCTACACCAGCGTGCTGTGGTTGCTGGCGCCCTGGCTGGCGCTGCGTTTCTCCTGGAAGGGCCTGGTCCTCGGCTTCGTCGGGGTCGGGATGAACCAGGTTCTGCTCCGCTGGTTCCAGCCATCGCATCCCGTGGCCTCCTCGCCGGAGTTCGGGCCGAAGCCCTCCCTGGAGGATCCTTCCGCGCCCTCGCAGGACCAGACCCCCCAGGAACTGGAGCATGTGGCTCTCGCCGTGCTGCCCCTGTGGGCCCGTCAGACTTCCAACGCCTGCGGCCAGACGGAGGAAGCCATCACCGGGCTCACGGCACGCTTCGCCGGCATGCAGCGGGAACTGCGCCAGGCCGTGGGCGTCTCAGGCATGGAAGGCACCCGGCAGATCCGCGAAGTGATCCAGGAGTCCGAAAGATCCCTCTCGGCCATCGTGGAGTCCCTGGAGGCCGCCCAGGAAGCCCGGGGCTCCTTCCTGGCGAAGCTGGAGACCCTCTCCGGCTTCACGGAAGAGCTCACCCGCATGTCCGAGGACGTGGGCGCCATCGCCTCCCAGACGAACCTGCTGGCCCTCAATGCGGCCATCGAAGCGGCCCACGCCAAGGAGCTGGGCAAGGGCTTCGCGGTGGTGGCGGACGAAGTGCGCAAGCTCTCGGATCGATCGGGCGCCACCGGAGACCAGATCACCGAGCGCATCGAGAGCGTGCGCAAGGTGCTCGAAGACACCATGCGGGAGTCCCTGGAATACGCCGAGCGGGAGTCCGCCATCATCCAGCAGGCGGGCTTCACCATCCAGGGCGTCATCTGGAGCTTCCAGGACGCCGCCGACTCCCTGGCCGCTTCGGCCAAACGGATGGAAGGCGTCAACAGCCAGGTCCAGGGAGAGATCTCCGAGACCCTCGTGCACCTGCAGTTCCAGGATCGCGTCACCCAGATCCTCCAGAACGTCATCCAGGACATGGAGAAGCTGGCCACCTGGATCCAGCGTCAGTCCACGGACTTCGACGTGGACCGCTGGCTCGGAGACCTGGAGAAGACCTACACCACGCGGGAGCAGCGGGCCATCCACCACGGCGCGACCGCCGCGGAGGCGGAAGCCGCCGAAGTCACCTTCTTCTGAGCACACCCCCTTCCGAGTCAACCCATGGCCAAGACCATCATGATCATCGACGATTCCACGAGCCTCCGGCAGGTGGTCAGCATCGCCCTCGGCGAGGCGGGCTACGACGTGCTGGAGGCTTGCGACGGCCAGGACGCGCTCAGCAAGCTCAAGGGCCAGAAGGTCCACCTCATGATCTGCGACGTGAACATGCCCAACATGGACGGGATCACGTTCCTGAAGACCGTCCGGACGCTGCCGGAATACAAGTTCACCCCGATCATCATGCTCACCACCGAGGCGGGGGAGGACAAGAAGAAGGAAGGCCAGGCGGCCGGCGCCCGGGCCTGGGTCGTCAAGCCCTTCAAGCCGGACCAGCTGCTGGGCGCCGTCGCGAAGCTCGTGCTGGCCTGAAGTCCCAGGGCATTCCATGGAGAGGGCCCCATGCTCACCATCCAGGAAGCGAAACACAATGGCCACCCCGTCCTGAAACTCGGGGGCGAGCTCACGATCTACACGGCCGCGGAGGCTCGGTCGACCCTCGGCGAGCGACTGGATCGCAAGGGTGCGCTGCCCGAGCTGGATCTCTCCGGCCTGGAGGAGCTCGACACCGCGGGCGTCCAGGTGCTGCTCTGGCTCAAGCGGGAAGCCCTCGCCCGGAACAAGGTGCTGCCCTTCGCCAACCACAGCCCCGCCGTGGTGGATGTGTTCGACCTGCTGAAGGTCGCCGCGGTCTTCGGCGATCCCATCCTCATCTCCCCCAGCCGTTGAGGGCCCGCCATGGATCTCGACAAGGCCAAGCAGACGTTCATCATCGAGGCCCACGAGCTGCTCGGGGCCATGGAGGAGTCCCTCCTGGCCGTGGAGGGCCAGGCGGATCCCGCCGAGTCCGTGAACGCCATGTTCCGGGCCGTCCACACCATCAAGGGCTCCGCAGGGCTCTTCGGCCTGGATGCCATCGTGCACTTCTCCCACACCGTGGAGACCGCCCTGGACCGGGTGCGCAGCCACCAGCTGATCCTCTCGGGTCCCCTGGTCAGCCTCGTGCTGGAGTGCCACGACCACCTCTCAAGCATGATCGACGGCCTGCAGCAGGGCGACGCCGAATCCCCCGACAGCCATGCGGAGGGCGAAGCCCTCATCTCGCGGCTCCTGCCCTATCTGGAAGGCCATCCCGGGGCGGAGTCGCCGGCCGGAAGCGCCCTCGCCACCCGCGCCAAGGGCACGCCCCCCGAACCCGAGCGGGGGAGCTGGCACATTTCCGCCCGCTTCGGACCGGATGTCCTGCGCAATGGCATGGATCCCCTCTCCTTCGTGCGATTCCTGGGCACCCTGGGGCGGATCGTCCACCTCTCCCCGATCCTGGAGTCCCTGCCCCAGGGGCCCGACTTCGACCCGGAGACCTGCTACCTGGGTTACGAGCTGGATCTGGAGACGGATGCGGACCGCCAGACCCTGGAGGACGTCTTCGAGTTCGTGCGGGACGACAGCCAGATCCGGCTCATCCCGCCCCACTCCAAGGTGGAGGAATACGTCCAGCTCATCCGTGAGCTGCCCGAGGAGGACCGCCAGCTGGGCGAGATCCTGGTGGCGGGCGGGAGCATCACGGCCAAGGACCTGGAGCAGTGCCTCCAGCTGCAGCGGGCGGAGGCCTACGAAGGCGGCCGGGTGCAGGGACGGCTGCTGGGCACGATCCTCATCGAGGAGCAGGCGGTGCCCCCGCCGGTCATCGCCGCGGCCCTGGACAAGCAGAAGAAGTTCCAGGAGCGGCAGGCCCACGACCTGAAGGTGGTCAAGGTCCAGGCGGTCAAGCTGGACAAGCTGGTGGACCTGGTGGGCGAGCTGGTCATCGCCGGCGCCACGGCGAAGGTCCTGGCTGCACTCAGCCGGGATGGCCGGATGCTGGAGTCCACCGCCGTCATCAACAACCTGGTGGAGGAGATCCGGGACACCGCCCTCGGCCTGCGCATGGTCCAGATCGGGGAGACCTTCAACCGCTTCCGCCGCATCGTCCGCGACGTCTCGAAGGAGATGGGGAAGACCATCGAGCTGGAGATCCACGGCGCCGAGACGGAGCTGGACAAGTCCATCGTCGAGAAGCTGAACGACCCCCTCATGCACATCGTGCGCAACTCCATCGACCACGGGATCGAGCCCATGGAGGTCCGGCGCGCGCGAGGCAAGTCCGACACGGGCACCTTGGTGCTCAACGCCTCCCACGAGTCCGGCAGCATCCTCATCGAAGTCAGCGACGACGGTGGGGGCCTCAACCGCACCAAGATCCTGGCCAAGGCCCTGGAGCGCGGGCTCATCGCCGAGGGCGCGACCCTCTCCGACCAGGAGGCCTGCAGCCTCATCTTCGAGCCGGGTTTCTCCACCGCGGACGCCATCAGCAACCTCTCCGGCCGCGGCGTGGGCATGGATGTGGTCCGGCGCAACATCGACGAGCTGCGGGGCAACATCGAGATCGACACGGAGGAAGGCCTCGGGACGACGATCCGCATCCGTCTCCCCCTCACCCTGGCCATCATCGACGGCTTCCGCGTGGGCGCCGGCAATGCCTCGTACGTGATCCCCCTGGACATGGTCCTGGAGTGCCTGGACCTGGGCCCCTTCCTGGAGTCCGAGGAACACCACCTCATCAACCTCCGGGGCGAGGTGCTGCCCTTCCTGCGCCTGCGGGAGATCTTCCAGATCCCCGGCGAGCCTCCCAGCCGGGAACGGGTCGTGGTCGTCGAGTACGGAGACCTCCGCGCAGGCATCGTCGTGGACAAGCTCTACGGCGAGTTCCAGACCGTCATCAAGCCTCTTGGAAACCTCTTCCGGCAGGTGAAGGGCATCGGCGGTTCCACGATCCTGGGCTCCGGCGACGTGGCCCTGATCCTGGACGTGCCCCAGCTGATCCAGTCCGCGGCCGCGGTGACCCGATGAGTCGCCGCACCTTCCGATTCCCCGTCCTCTGACACACAGGAGCTGGACATGGTGGAACTGATGAAACTCAACAAACGCCAGGCCCAGGCCATGACCACCGTCCAGGCGGAGCAGCGCGGCCAGTACCTGGCCTTCTCCCTGGGCGGCGAGACCTTCGCCATGGACATCCGCTCCGTCAAGGAGGTGATCCAGTTCACCGCCCTGACGGAAGTGCCGCTCATGCCCACCTTCATCCGCGGCGTGATCAACCTCCGGGGCGCCGTGGTTCCGGTCATCGACCTATCCATCCGCTTTGGACGGACCTTCACCGAGGTCACCCGGCGCACCTGCATCGTGATCCTGGAAGTGGGCTCCTCCGAGGAGACCTGCGTGCTCGGCATCATGGTGGACAACGTGAGCGAGGTGCTGGATATCGGCGAGCGGGACATCGAGCCCGCTCCCGCCTTCGGCAGCAACCTGCGCTCCGAGTTCATCGCCGGCGTGGGCAAGGTGAACGGCAAGTTCGTCATCCTCCTCGACGTGAACCGCGTCCTCTCCGTGGAGGAGATGGCCTCCCTGACCGCCGAAACTCCTGCTGGGAAGTGACTTCCCTAGAAGCGTCCTTCCCCCCCCCTTCGGAGCAGCCCATGAACTGGTTCAAGAATCTACGCTTGACGGTCCAGCTTGGCATCGCCTTCATCCTCATGGCCGGCATCGTCGCCTTTGTCGGCGTCATCGGCACCCAGGGCCTCGGGGCCGCCCAGGCCACAAGCCAGCAGATCCATGCGCAGGTCGTGAACCCCTTGGTTGAGCTCAACAAGCTCAATGGGCGCTACCAGCGCTGGCGGCTGAACCTCGCCAAGCTCCCCGAGGAGCGGGATCCTGCCTTGACCAAGAAGGCCGCCGAGAAGTGCCGGCTCTTCATGGAACAGGCCAGGACCTCGGCCACGACCTTCTCGGAGACCATCAGCAATGAGGATACGCGCAAGATTCCAACCCTGCTCGAACAGGCGGAGAAGGCCGCGGAACCCCTTGTGGCCCTGAAGCTGCAGGGGAATCCGGCCGAAGGGCGGGCGCTGATCAACGGAGAGCTGCAGGCGATCGCCGACCAGCTCAATCCCCTCCTGGACAAGGTCACCTCGGACCTGGAAGCGACCACGAACAAGCTGTCCGACGAAACCCAGGCGGCGTCCTTGAGCAGCATGCGGGAGATGCGGTACGCCATGATCGCTGGCGCCCTGCTGGCCATCGGCCTGGGCCTGCTGGTCACCCGCCTGGTCAAGGGACAGGTGGGCGGTGAACCGCGGGACGCAGCCCGGGTCGCACAGAGGATCTCGGTCGGCGATCTGGCGGTCGAGATCCGGCTCGCCAAAAGCGACACCACCAGCATGATGGCCTCCATCCAGACCATGGTCGCGGCGATCCGCGCCCTCGTCGAAGATGCGGCCACCCTCAGCAAGTCCGCCTCGGAAGGTCGGCTGTTCGCTCGGGCCGATGCGGACAAGCACCAGGGGGAATTCCGCACGATCGTCCAGGGAATGAACCAGACCGTCGAGCGGATGGCCTACTTCCTGGATCACCTGCCCTCCCCCATCGCCATCATGGACAAGGATCTGAACGTCCTCTACATCAACGAGATCGGGGCCCGCGTCGGCGGCCGGACTCCCCGCCAGGTGGCTGGCATGAAGTGCTGGGATCAGTTCAAGGCGGGCGACTGCCGATCGGAGCGCTGCGCCTGTGCCCGAGCGCTCCGGGAAGGCCAGATCGTCCATGCAGAGACCGATGTCCATCCTTCCCAGGGCCTGGATCTCGACATCGCCTACAGCGGCGTGCCCATCAAGGCCATTGATGGCTCGATCACAGGGGTCTTCGAGGTGGTCACCGACCAGACTCGGATCAAAGGTGCCGTGCGCGAAGTGTCGCGGGTCATGACCGCCATGGAGGAGGGCGACCTCACCGCCCGCGTGGCGCTGAACTATGAAGGGGACTTCAAGCGGCTCCAGGATTCGGTCAACAGCACCGCCACCAAGCTGGGCGACATCATGGAGCGCGTCCACGAGGCCTCATCCCTCCTGGTGAACGCCGCGAGCCAGCTCAGCGCCACGGCCCAGTCCCTCAGCCAAGGCGCCTCGGAGCAGGCCGCCAGCGTCGAGGAGACCAGCGCCTCCATGGAGGAGATGAGCGCCTCCATCGCCCAGAATTCCGAGAACGCCAAGCTGACCGGCGACATCGCGACCAAGACCTCCAGGGAGTCCCTGGATGGCGGACAGGCCGTGAAGGAAACCGTCACGGCCATGCGGCAGATCGCCCAGAAGATCGCCATCATCGACGACATCGCCTACCAGACGAACCTCCTGGCCCTGAACGCAGCCATCGAGGCCGGGCGCGCCGGCGAGCACGGCAAGGGCTTCGCCGTGGTGGCGGACGAGGTCCGCAAGCTGGCGGAGCGCAGCCAGGTCGCCGCGGAGGAGATCAGCAAGCTCTCCACGGGCAGCGTGGCCCTGGCCGAGCGCGCTGGCACCCTGCTCGACTCCATCGTCCCCTCCATCCAGAAGACCTCGGACCTGGTCCAGGAGATCACCGCCGCCTCGGGCGAGCAGAACTCAGGCGTGGGGCAGATCAACGGCGCCCTCAGCCAGATCAGCCAGGCGGTCCAGCAGAACGCCGCCGCTTCCGAGGAACTGGCCTCCACCTCCGAAGAGGTGAGCGCCCAGGCCATGGAACTGCAGTCCATGATGGAGTTCTTCACGCTCGCGCAAGGCCGCAAGGCCTCATCCGTCCGCCAACCTGGAGCCCTGCCTCGGCGCAGCGGTTCCGGCACCCACCAATCCATACACCCGTCACCCGTCGGGGTGAACGAAGAGGAATTCACCCGTTTCTAGGCGCCCCCCAGGGGAGACACGCCGACTGCAAAGGAGTCGATCATGGGCTGGTTCAAGCAACTCCGCCTTGCCACGCAACTCACGCTGTCCTTCATCGTGGTCGCCGTCATCGCGCTCCTCATCGGCGGCGTCGGGATCCTCAGCGTGGACCGCATGAAGGCTCGCAACGTCGACCTCTACGAAAACCAGCTGGTCCCCGTCCGGGACGTCAGCGCCGCCAGCTACCAGACCCTCCAGCATGTCCGCCGCCTGAACAACTACATGCTCCGCCCCGAGGCCCGGAAGCAGTATGTCGACCTCATGGAGCAGCACAGCAAGAACATGTGGGACCTCGTCAACACGATCAAGCTGACCAAGATCGGAATGGGGGACGAGGAGAAGCAGCTCTGGGACACGTTCGAACAAGCCTGGACCACGTACGAGACGAACGTGAAGAAAGGACTCGCGATCTATGACCAGAAGAAGGAACAGGAGGGGCTCCAGTACATCTTTGCCAACGTGACCCCCGCCTACAAGGTCGTCGAGGAGACCCTCGACCAGATCGTGAAGCTGAACGGCACGATCGCCGAGGAGAACTACAAGCAGAGCCAGGTCTTCGCAGCCCAGACCCGGAACTGGATCATCGGCAGCGTCGCGGCCGGCTTCGCGGCCGCCATCGGCCTGGGGCTCCTGGTGACCCGGGTCATCCGCAGGCAGGTGGGCGGCGAACCGCGGATCGCTGCCGAGATCGCCCAGAGCATCGCCGAGGGCAACCTGAACGTTCAGGTCCAGACGGCCCAGGGCGACCGCACCAGCATGATGGCCGCCATGAAGACCATG
This sequence comes from uncultured Mesoterricola sp., assembly GCA_964479495.1. Taxonomy (GTDB): domain Bacteria; phylum Acidobacteriota; class Holophagae; order Holophagales; family Holophagaceae; genus UBA1801. Next base: position 609 of record CAYZND010000008.1, on the reverse strand, counting down.
GTGGAGTCCCTCACCGCCATGGTGTCGGACACCCAGAAGGTCGTCAGCGCCGCGGGCAAGGGCGACCTGACCCAGCGGGTGGACACGGCCGGCAAGGAGGGCTACATCAAGGAGCTGGGCGAGGCCCTCAACCAGCTCTCCGCCACCTGCCAGCAGGTGGTCGACGAGAACATCCGCGTGCTGGAGGCCATGGCCCGGGGTGAACTCGGCGAACGCATCAACGAGAACTACGAGGGCGCCTTTGGCCGCCTCAAGACCGCCTGCAACGCCACCAACGAGGCCTGCGGGAAGGCCATCAACGACACCGTGCGTGTCTTGGAGGCCATGGCCGCCGGCAACCTCACGGAGACCATCTCCGCGGACTACCAGGGCGCCTTCGATCGCCTCAAGACCGCCAGCAACACCACCGTGGACAAGCTCACCACCACCATCACCTCCGTGCGGGAGGCCTCCAGCACCCTGGTGAGCGCCGCCGGGCAGCTCAGCTCCACGGCCCAGTCCCTCAGCCAAGGCGCCTCCCAGCAGGCCGCCAGCGTGGAGGAGACCAGCGCCTCCATGGAGGAGATGAGCGCCTCCATCGCCCAGAACAACGAGAACTGTCTCTTATAC
>CAYZND010000007.1:23156-26427 GCA_964479495.1 uncultured Mesoterricola sp. | reverse complement strand
TGATGTGCCCGCCGTTCATGTTCAGGTGGGGACTCATTCGATCGCCTATAACGAAAAACCCCGCGTCCTTTGGGATCGCGGGGTCCGGTGGGGATGGGGGTGCGTCTAGACCGGTTCCGCGTGGAGGGGGGTAATCAGGATGCTAATAAGCACCACCAGCGCGAGCCGTACCACGACCAGGGCTTCCACGTTGCAGAACACCGCCAGGGCCTCGGCCCCGGTGCGCAGATGGAAGGCGGTCTTCAACATGGAACCCAGCATATCGATCCGAAATGAGGTGCGGAAGTCAATTTTCAACAACTAGTTTTTATCCACGCATAAGGTGAAGGCTATTGTTCCCGGGAGTTGGTCCCGTAAACGCAAAGCGGGTGGCCCTTTTGAGGCCACCCGCTTCGTGAGAGGTTGCTGCTTTAGAGCTTGACGACGTTGGTCGCCTGGGGGCCCTTCTGGCCCTGGGCGCTGTCGAAGCTGACGCGCTGACCCTCATCCAGCGTCTTGAAACCGGCGCACTGGATGGCGGAGTGGTGGACGAAGAGGTCCGAGCCACCCGCATCGGGGGTGATGAAACCGAAACCCTTTTCGGCGTTGAACCACTTGACGGTGCCTTGCTGTGCCATGACTGCTTCCTGCTTGTTGTCCGGAGGGTGTGAAGCGATGACATCCTCCAGACAAAGCGTGTCATTGCATGAGTGGGGTGCCAACCGAGGCAGACCACTCCAACAAGCCTGACCGGAAATGCCGTGGTTGTCCGGGAAAATCGTCAAATTATTTCCATTCCTCCTCTTCAGGGCCCCGGACGTACCCCGTTCCGCTTCAGACGGTTCCTCGCCGACTCCTCCCGGAGCAGGGCCGCGATGAGGAAGGCCATCTCCAGGCTCTGGCTGCGGTTCAGGCGGGGGTCGCAGCCGCTGCGGTAGGCATGGGCCAGGTCCTCCTCGGAGAGACCCTCGGCGCCGCCCAGGCATTCGGTGACGGGCTCGCCGGTCAGTTCGAAGTGCACGGCGCCCAGGTGAGAGCCCAGGGCTCCATGGGTCGCCATGACCTCCTTCAGCTCCTGCAAAATGTTGGCGAAGTCGCGGGTCTTGAGCCCGCTTGGCAAGGTCAGGCCGTTGCCGTGCATGGGATCGCAGCTCCAGAGGACGGGTTGGCCCTCTTCCCGGGCCGCCTCCACGAGGGCCGGCAGGACCTGCTCGGCCCGGCCTGCGCCGAGGCGCGTGATGACCGTGATCCGGCCCGGGATCCGGTCCGGATTGAGCAGGTCCAGCGAGCGCTTGAAGTCCTCCGACTGGATCCCCGGGCCGACCTTCAAGCCCAGGGGATTGGCCAGGCCCCGCAGGTATTCGAGGTGGGCCCCCTCCAGCTGTCGCGTACGCTCCCCCACCCACAGGAAGTGGGCGCCCAGGTTGTAATGGGCGTTCCGCTCCGGGACAAAGCGCGTGAGGGCTTCCTCGTAGGCCAGATGCAGGGCCTCGTGGCTGGTGAAGACCTCACCCGTGCGGAGGGGATCGTGCCGACCGCCCAGGAGCTCCACGAAGTCCACGGAGGCCTGCACCTGCTCCAGGGTCTCCGCGTAGTGCCCGGCATCGGGTCCCCGCCAGGACAGCTCCCAGCGCTCGGGATGGTGCAGGTCCGCGAAGCCGCCGTCCACCAGGGCCCGCAGGTAGTTGAGAGTGAGGGCCGAGCAGGTGTAGGCCTTCAGCATGCGGCTGGGATCCGCCCTCCTGTCTTCCAGGGAGGGTTGCAGGCCGTTGATGAGGTCGCCGCGGTACACCGGCAGCGTCTCACCATCCACGGTCTCCGTCTCGTTGCTGCGGGGCTTGGCATACTGGCCCGCGATACGGCCCAGGTGGATGACCGAGGTCCGGGCACCGTGGGTGATGAGCACGGACATCTGGAGCAGCACCCTCAGCTTGTCCGCGATGACGCCGCCCCGGCAGTCGCGAAAGGCCTCGGCGCAGTCGCCGCCCTGGAGCAGGAAGCGCCTACCTGCGGCGGCTTCCGCCAGCTGCTCCCGCAGGTAGTCCACCTCGTCGGCCACCACCAGGGGTGGCAGCTCCCGGAGCTGCGAGAGGCAGCGGGCCAGGGCTTCGGGATCGTCGTAGAACGGCTGCTGCTTCGCCGGAAGCGCACGCCAGGAGGCAGGGGTCCAGTTACTCATCGCACCTCCTGGGCCTGGGGGTAGCTTCCCAGGAGCTTCAGCCCCGAGGTGACCTTGCGCAGCTCCTCCAGCGCCTGGGTCATGGCTTCATCCTGTTCGCTTCCTTCGATGTCCAGGAAGAAGGCGTGCTCCCAGGCCTTGCGGCGGGTGGGCCGGCTCTGGATGCGCGTGAGGTTGAGCCCGTGTCGGGCCAGGGGCTCCAGCAGGTGCAGGAGCGCACCGGGACCGTCCGTGACGGTGGCCACGAGGCTGGTTCGGTCCTTCCCTGTGGGAGCCATGGGCGTGCGGCCCAGCACCAGGAAGCGCGTGGCGTTTCCGCTCAGGTCCTGGATGGACTCCACCGCCAAGCGCAGGTCGAAGAGCTTGGCGGCCAGGTCGGAGGCCACGGCGGCGCCTTCGGGATCCTCCCGGGCCATGCGGGCGGCTTCGATGGTGGAGGAGGCCGCGATCTGGGCCGCCTGGGGCAGGTTGGCCGCGAGCCAGCGCTGGGCCTGGCCCAGGGGCTGCGGGTGGGAATAGACCCGCCGGATCTGCGCGAGGTCCAGGTCGTGGTGGGTGAGCAGGGCCAGATCCACCGGCATGAGGATCTCGGCCACGATGCGCAGGGGGCTGTCCAGGAAACTATCCAGGGTGGGGTCGATGGCACCCTCCGTGGCGTTCTCCACGGGCACCACGCCATAGTCCGCCTGGCCCCGCTCCACGGCCTGGAACACGGCGGGGATGGCGCTCTGGGGCAGTGCGTGGACGGAGAGGCCGAACTGGTACCGGGCCGCCTGGTGGGAGAAGGTGCCTTCGGGGCCGAGGAAGGCCACCCGCAGGGGGCGCTCCAGGCTCAGGCAGGCGCCCATGATCTCCTGGAACACCGGTCGCAGGGCCTCCGTGGGGAAGGGTCCTGGATTGAGGGCCACCAGCCGGGCGACGACCTCCCGCTCCCGGGTCGGGGCATAGAAGGGCGCCTCGGGGTGCAGGGCGCGCTTCAGCTCGCCCACCTCCCCGGCGAGGCGGGCCCGCTCGTTCAGCAGACCGAGGAGGCGTTCGTCCACGGCGTCGATGCGCGAGCGCAACTCGGCAAGGCCCGGGACGGGAGGGGGAGGCGCAGTTGGCTGAGGCATG
>CAYZND010000007.1:0-23146 GCA_964479495.1 uncultured Mesoterricola sp. | reverse complement strand
CAAGAACCCCCGAAGCGCGAGGCGTTCGGGGGTGTGGATCCGGGTGAAGTTCCTGTCCTAGTTCAGAACCCCTCCGCTCCGCACGCCCGAGGCGCGGAAGCCGAAAAAGCTGAAAAAGGAGAGGGAGAGGTTCATCGAGAGGTCATCAGGAGCCTTCACTCTGTCACAGCCTCCCCGGGAGCGCAAATCACCGGGATTAATCCACCCATTTAGGGCGTCGCTGCGGCCCCGGGTCGGGGCTCAGGCCTACTTGAGGCCATCCATGGTGTCCTTGATGATCTTCGCGTGCTTCCCGCTCTTCTTCATCTGGGCGAGCACGTTATCGAAGGCATCCCGCAAGGCCGCCAGGTTCCGCTTCTTGGAGAACCCCACGTAGGCCGGGACCTCCTGGACAGGCGGGCTGAGCTCCTTCACCAGGCCAAGCTTGCCCGCCTTCTTGAGGGAGTAGACCCCGCCGTGATGGTTGCTGATCCAAATGTCGAAGCGGGTGCCGACCAGCTTCTCGATGCACGCCTCGATGGAATTGGCATCGTCCGTCTTGAGGATCCCGTTCTTCACCGCGGTGTCAAAGACCTCGCCATAGCTTGTCCGTGAGACCACACCGAACGTGTAGGGGGACAGCTTCGCAAGATCGCCGTTGTATTCGATCGTGGCGTCCTTGAGGACCCAAAGGGTGATGGGCTGGACGATCACTGCTTCCTTGGAGAAGAAGGTGTACTCCTCGCGCTCGGGCGTCCTGAAGAACGTGAAGATGCCGTCAACCTGGCCATTCTTGAACATGTCAATGGATCTGGCCCATGGGTACACCTCGATGGTCAGGTCATGCCCCATCTGCCGGAAGGCCGCCCGGATGATCTCGACCGCCAACCCCTTGACGCGTCCCTCTTCCGTGAATTCGTACGGTGGATACTCCAGGGTCACGAAGGTGAAGGTCGCCGCAGATGCCGGTAGGCACGCCAGAAGGAGTGAGCCGATGACCGTTCGGATGACTGGGGTCGTGGGATCCTCCCGGAAAACGAAACCAGGGCCGCGTGATCCCGGCCCTCCCAGGCCCTATCGGCATGAGGGGGATCAGGCTGAAGTCGGGGCTGGCCGGCGAAGGGGATGACCGGCGAGGGGGATGACCAGAGGCCTTGGTCTCACGCCCCTTGGGCGCCGCGGCGCATGGTCAGCAGCCAGTGGGAGGGCGCGGTGGCGCGGACGCCGTGGGGGACGCCCTTGGGGAGGGCCTTCTGGTCTCCTGGGGCGAGGTCGGTCCAGACGTTATCGACCATCACGGAGATGGCGCCGTCCAGCAGATGCACCTGGGCCGGGAAGGGGGTGGTGTGGGCGCTGATTTCCTGACCTTCGTCCATGGCGAAGAGGACGAGTTTGGTGCTGCCGGGCAGGTCCAGGAGGGGGCGACTGGCGATGGCGCCCGTGGTGACGGGCATCTCGTCCTTCAGATTGGTGATGGGGGCGGTCATGACTTCCTCCTAGAGGGGCCAGGCATCGGGGTGGGGCGCCTTGACGGCGAAGAACTCGAGGGGCTCGGGCCCGGCGCTACGAGCCTCCATCAGGGTCTCGAAGGGCACGGCCACCACGGATCCGGCGGCGTAGAGGTGCGGGGCCTGCTCGCCGAGCTGGATCGAGAGGGTCCCCCGCACCACGATCAGATGCACGTCGGCGTTGGTGGCGTGACGGGGCGTGGCTTGGCCTACAGGAAGCACCACGTGGGCGATGAGCACCCGGTCCGGGCGGTCCACCAGCTTCTCCATCACGGGGCCATCCGTGCGCTGGAAGGGAAACACCTGCTCGATCATGGGACCTCCAATAAAAAACGGGGCGGCTGATGGCCGCCCCGCGATGCGGCACGTGGAGACTACTTGCAGACGGCCAGGACGTCGGCCTTGCCGTTGGTGCCGATGAGCTTGAGGCCGTAGGCATCCTGCAGGACCTTGAAGACGTTCGGGGTGATCCAGGCGGGGGCAGCGGGGCCCACGGCGATGTTCTTCACGCCCAGGTGGAGCAGGGTGAGGAGCACGGCCACGGCCTTCTGCTCGAACCAGGAGAGCACGATGGTCAGCGGCAGGTCGTTGACGCCGCACTTGAAGGCGCCGGCGAGGCCCACGGCCACCTGGATCGCGCCGTAGGCATTGTTGCACTGGCCCATGTCGAGCAGCCGGGGCAGGCCCAGGAGGGTGCCGTAGTCGTGACCCATGATGCGGAACTTGCCGCAGCCCAGCGTCAGGATGAAGGTGCTGTTGGGGGCGTTCTTGGCGTACTCGGTGTAGTAGTTGCGGCCGGGCTCGGCGCCGTCGCAGCCGCCGATGACGAAGAAGCGGGTGACGTCACCCTTGTTCACGGCGTCGATGATGGCGGGGGCGGCGTCGAAGATCACACTGTGGTGGAAGCCCACGGGGATCTTCTCGCCCTTGCGCTCGGGCAGCGCGCCGGCTTCCTTCGCGGCCTTGATGACGGCGGAGAAGTCGTCGGTCTTCAGGCGCGTGGTGCCGGGGATGGCGGTGATGCGGTTGGTGAACATCCGGCCGGCGTAGCTGGCCTTGGGCTCGACGATGCAGTTGGTGGTGGCCATGATGGCGCCGCCGAAGGACTCGAACTCGTTGCGCTGGAGCTGCCAGGCGCCGCCCCAGTGGCCGGCCAGGTTCGGGTGGTTGGCGAGCTTGGGATACATGTGGGCGGGCAGCATCTCGCCGTGGGTGTAGACCATCACGTCGGTGCCTTCCACCTGCTTCAGGAGGTTCTCCAGGTCCAGCATGTCGTGGCCGGTGATCAGGATGCCGGGCTTGGCCGCCCCATCGACATTGGTGCCGATCTGGACCTCCTTCACCTGGGGCTTGCCGTAGCGCTCCACGTGGGCCTCGTCCAGCATCTGCATGACGCGCAGGTTCTGCTTGCCGCACTCGAGCACCAGCTCCAGCAGGGAGGGGATGTCGAAGTTGACGTTGGTGACGGTGGCGAACAGGGCCTCTTCCACGAAGGCGTCCACGTCCTCGTCCACCTTGCCCAGGCGCCGGGCGTGATGGGCGTAGGCGGCCATGCCCTTCAGGCCGTAGAGCAGGGTCTCCTGCAGGCTCTGGACATCCTCGTCCTTGCCGCAGACGCCCATTTCGCCCGAGCAGCCCTTGCCAAGTTCAGCCTGTTCACACTGGTTGCAGAACATCATTCCTCCGAAAGTGTCGGCCCGTCGCGGGCGTTTCCATGCCCCAGGTTCAGGTCCCTGGCAGGGGGTTGCCTTGACGGGAATCAAGGCCGCCCCAGCTGTGACGCAGGTCACGCGTGCGGCGGGGATTGCGCTTGGAGACCGTGGTGCGCTGTGGTTAAACAGCTCCATGCGCGATCCACTCCAACCCCTCCTCGATCTCGTCCTCGATGGCCGCACCAAGGGCTACCCGCAGGACCAGCCGCCCATGCGGCTCGGCGAGATCGGCCGCCAGGGCTGGAACCTCCTCCGCGGCGAGGTGGACTTCCCCGTGGCGGTGCTCCGAGCGTCCGTGATCGAGCAGAATGCCGCCTGGATGGCGGAGTTCCTGCGCCGCACGGGGGTCTCCCTCTGCCCCCACGGCAAGACGACCATGGCTCCCCAGCTCTTCCACCGCCAGCTGGCGGACGGCGCCTGGGGCCTTACCTTGGCCACGGCCCAGCAGGTGCGCGTAGCCTACGAACACGGTGTGAAGCGCATCCTAATGGCCAACGAGGCCCTGGGAGGCCGCTTCCTCCGCTGGGTGGGCCGCACCCTGGATGCCGATCCCGCCTTCGACTTCACGTGCCTGGTGGACTCCCTCGCGGGCGTGCAGGCCCTCGAAGCCGCCGCTGGAGACCGGCCCTTCCGCGTGCTGGTGGAGCTGGGGATCGCCGGGGGCCGTACGGGCGTTCGGACCCTGGAGGATGGCCTTGCCGTGGCCCGGGCCGTGAAGGCCTCGCCCCGCCTGAACCTGCGGGGGGTGGAGTGCTACGAGGGCATCGTGGGAACCCAGGATCCGGCCGGGGACGAAGCCGCCATCAACACCTGGCTGGACCGTCTGGGGGATCTGGCTCACCGCTGCGTGGCGGAGGACCTCTTCGAGACGGACGAGGTGCTGCTCACGGCGGGGGGCTCCGCCTACTTCGATCTGGTGGTGCGCCGACTCGCGCGCCTGGATCTGGGGCGCGTCTCCCGGGTGCTCCTGCGGAGCGGCTGCTACCTCTCCCACGATGCGGGGCACTACCAGCGCCTGGTGAACCTGCTGGAAGAGCGGCTCCCAGGCGAGTGGCGCATCCCCGCCCATCTTGCTCCAGCGCTCGAAGTGTGGGGCCAGGTGACGAGCCGGCCTGAACCCACCCTTGCCTTCCTGAACCTGGGCAAGCGTGATGTGGGACACGATGCCGGATTGCCGAAGCCCGCCGTCTGGTGCCGCCCCGGTGGCGTTCCGGCACCTGCGCCCGAGGGCTGGTGCATCACCCAGCTCTACGATCAGCACGCGAAGCTCCAGGTGCCCGCAAAGGCGGACCTCGCCGGCGCGGCGCCCGCCGTGGGCGACCTGGTGGGTTGCGCCATCAGCCACCCTTGCACCACCTTCGACAAGTGGCCGGTGCTGTTCCTGGTGGATGACGACTACCGGGTGACCGAGGCCGTGAAGACGTGCTTCTGATGGGGTTATCCTGAACGCATGAACCCGACGACCTGGCACCAGGCTCCCCTCTTCACTTCCCTCCAGCCCGAGCAGCGGCGGAAGCTGGAGGACATGGCGGTCACCAAGCGCCTGGAGGTGGAAGAAGTCCTGTTCATGGAGGACGACGTCTGCACAGGTTTCTATGTGCTCGTGGAGGGCGCGATCCAGCTCACGCGCTTCGGCCTGACCCCGGGATCCCACCCCACGCTGGCCGTGGTCCTGCCCGAGAACAGCTTCGCCGAGGCGGCCATGTTCGCGGGGGAGGCCTTCCCGGCCACCGCCACGGCCCTGAAGCCCTCCAAGGTGGTCCACTTCCCCAAGGAACGGTTCCTGCGAACCATGCGCGAGGATCCGGACCTGGCGCTCGCCATCATCCATGCCCAGGCCGTGTGGCTTCGCAGGCTCACCATGCAGATCCAGCAGCTCTCCGCCTCCGACAGCACGGACCGGCTCCGCCACTGGCTGCGCGAGCATCTGCCCAAGCAGGGTGCCTTCACCCTCCCCGTGACCAAGAAGGCCCTGGCCGCCCAGCTGGGCATGACGCCGGAGACCCTCTCGCGGGGGCTGAGGAGCTTCCAGGACCAGGGACTCATCGAGGTGAAGGGCACCCAGCTTTCCCGGACGGGCGAGCTCTGACGGTTTGCCCAGGCGTTCACCCTGGAATGGGTGTATTTTTCATCCAGGAACTCCGCGATGCTCTTTTCGACCGCCACCGGCTATGCCCTGCAGACGCTCTCCATCCTTCCGGAGGACGGCTCGTACTATCTGGCCCGGAGCATGTCCAAGCAGCTGAACCTGCCGGGGCCGTACCTTGCCAAGATCCTGCAGAACCTGGTGCAGGCGGGCATCCTGGAGTCCGTCCGAGGACCCAGGGGCGGCTTCCGGCTGGCCCGCCCCTCGGAGGAGATCACCGTGGGTGAGGTCGTGGCGGCCCTGGAAGGACCGGGCTCCCTGGATGGCTGCGTCATGGGGTTTCCCCACTGCGGCCCCGAGAATCCCTGCCCCATGCACGGCGCGTGGAGCCAGGTGAAGGCCCAGATGGGCGATTCCATGACCAAGGCCACCCTTCGGGACCTGCAGCGGCTGAATACCCGGTGCGAACCCCTGCCTCGCCGCATGAAGGAAGGGGAGGCCTGAGCCGGAGCGCCGCCATGGGCCTGTCTTTTTCAAACCTGCGCTGGGTCTGGGTGGCCATTGGCGCCGCAGGACTCGTGCTTGCCCTTGCCACCCTCGACCACGTCCGGCAGCGGCAGGCCGTGGCCGCGCCCATCCATGGCGATTGGGAGACCGATCCGGCCCTCTGGGGACGGCAGCATCCCCGGGAGTACCAGACCTGGAAGCTGGGGCAGGAGTCGGCTCGCCAGGAGCCCCGATCCGCTTGGTCCCAGTGGGATCCCCACGAAGTTGGCCTGTGGGCGGGCAGCGGCGCGGAGCAGGATGTCAGCGCTCCCAGGGCTCCTGGGCACCCGGCCACCTGCCAGGTCTGCCATGACCCAGGGACTCTGGATCTGCGGATCACCCAGCCGGCCTTCCTCCAGGCGCTGAGCCGACAGGGCCTGGATCCGGCCCGGCTGTCCCGCCAGGACCTGAGGACGTACGTGTGCGCCCAGTGCCACTCGGCCTCGAGTGGCGATCCGGGCGCCGCACGAACCGAGATCGCCTTCTCTGCGGAGCGCATCCGGGCCTGGTCCGAAGCGGAGGCGCCTGCCACGTGGCGGCACCCAGCTTCGGGGACCTCCCTGCTGAGGTTCCGCCACCCGGAGTTCGAGCTCTGGCGGGAGGGGATCCACGCCCGGCGCGGCGTTTCCTGTGCCGATTGCCATATGCCCGAGGTCTCCGAAGGCTCCGCGCGGTTCACGGACCACCATGTGGGCAGCCCCATGCGCGGGGTCTATGCGGCCTGCCTGCGCTGCCACAAGGGCGGGGAAGGTCCCCTTCGCGCCCGCGTGAAAGGCCTGCAGGACACGACGACAGCCCTTCGGCAGCGTGCGGTTCAGGCCCTGCAGGAGGCCCATGGGGCCCTGGCGCGGGCCCAGGCCGCGGGCCAAGGGGAGGCGGTGCTGAAGGTGGCCCGGGCTCGTTTGCGGCAGGCCCAGCTCCGGTGGGACTTCATCGTCTCCGATGGCTCCGCGGGCCTCCATGCCCCTCAGGAAGCCGCGACGATCCTGGGCGAGGCCATCGATCTGGCGCGGCAGGCGGAGGTGGAGGCCCGGCGCCGTCCCTAGTGCGGCATGGAGCCGGCTGGGTATTCCAGGCCATGCCGGGCGGGTCCCCGCTCGTGGTGCCGGAGGGCGAAGGCAAAGCCCAGGGCGATCAGGCTGGCGAGGGTGAACAGCAGCAGACCCAGGGTGTAGCCCGAAGGGTTCACGGGACCGGCTCCGGAGGCGTCGTTGGTCCACCCGATGAGGAGGTTGAAGCCTGTGAGGCCGATGCTCTGCACCATCGACATCAATCCGAAAGCCCGCCCAAGGCGCTGGGGAGGGACCATCAGCATGACGGCAGGCCAAAGGACCGCCGGCACCAGCGAGAAGGCGAGGCCCATGAGGAGCATCGGCACGAGCAGTGGAAAGCCTGGGTGGGCCATCATCAGGAAGACCGGGGTCAGGAGCGCGCAGCCGATCACCAGGAGCAGGGGGCGCTTTCCGATCCGATCCACCACAAGACCGAAGACGGGCGTGGCCACCATGGCCACGACCGTCACCACGCCCACCAGCAGGGCGGCCTGCTCCGAGGTCACCCGGTGCGCTTCCACGAAGAACTTCTGGGCGAAGGTCTGGAAGGGGAAGATGCTGGCGTAGAAGGCCACGCAGAGCAGCACGGCCCAGTGGTACCCCCTGCCGAACGCCCACCCGGAGCCTGGAATCTTGGAAGTTGTCCCGCCCAGGGTGTGCCGGCGCGAAACCCAGCCCTCGAAGAAGCCGTACCCGACTGCAGCCAGCAGAATGAGGGCTCCGAAGGCTGCTGCGATCAGCAGAGGCATCCGCCAGCCCGTGTAGGCCCAGGGAGCCCAGGAGGGGCTGATCTGGGCGACCAGGGAGCCCAGCCGGCTGATGGTCAGGTTCAGGCCGAAGACGAAGCTCAGTCTCTCCCCGCTGAACCAGGTGGCAATGCCGGTGTTCGCCGCCACGCTGAGGCAGCCGATCCCCAGCCCGAAGATCAGACGCCCCGCCAGCATGAGGGAGAGGGGCGGACCGGCTGCGGTGAGGGCCGCGCCGGCGAAGCAGAGCAGGGCGAAGAGCAGGAAGGCCCTCCGTACCCCGATGTAGTCCAGGACCACGCCCCCCAGCAGCACCATGAAGATGTTCGGCAGGCTGCAGACCGCCTGGAGCAACCCGATGTCCGAATCCGTGAAGCGAAGCTGGTCGGCCAGCACCTTGGCCAGGGGTCCGACGCTGTCGTAGACATAGCTGCTCGCGAACATCGCCAGGCTTATGACGGCCATGGCCGCCCAGCGGAGGGCCGGTGGCGGAGGTTCCGGGCGGGCTGTCATGGAGCCTGTCCATCCTATCCCGGCGCGCTTTCGCACGGGCGGCTCTTCTGCAAGAGTGGAGGTCCGGCTCAGGAGGACTGTATGGACCTGGACATCGGTCATCGCGTGGCCATGGTGGCTGCCGCCAGCAAAGGGCTCGGCAAGGCTTCGGCCCTGGCCCTGGCGCGGGAGGGCTGCAAGGTCTCCGTCTGCGGACGTGATCCCGACGCTCTCGCCCAGGTCCTGAAGGAGCTGGAGATCGCAGGCCCCAACGCCCGGCACCTGGCCGTGCCCTGCGACGTGTCGAAGGCCTCGGAGCTGGAGCACTGGCACCATGCGACCGTGGACCGGCTAGGCCTCGTGGACATCCTGGTGACCAACACGGGAGGGCCGCCCGCCGCCACCTTCCACACCCTCACCGAGGAGCAGTGGCTGGCGGGTGTCCAGTCCACCCTCCTGAACGTCGTGCGACTCTCCCATCTCGTGCTGCCGAGCATGCAGGCCCGGCGCTGGGGACGCATCGTCCACATCACCTCGTACGTCGCCAAGGAACCCAGCACGCTCCTGACCCTCAGCTCCACGCTCCGGGCCGGGCTCTCGGCCCTGACGAAGACCATGGCCCGGGAGTACGCCAAGGACCATATCCTGGTGAACGCCGTGCTGCCGGGCCACATCCAGACGGACCGGCAGGCCCAGCTGGGGCGCCTCCGGGCGGAGAAGGCAGGCATTACCCTGGACGAGTACGACGCCCAGGCCCAGTCCCTGATCCCCATGGGACGCTACGGCCGTCCCGAGGAGTTGGCCGATGTCGTGGCCTTCCTCTGCAGCGAGCGGTCCAGCTACCTCACGGGCGTCTCCCTCCAGGTGGATGGGGGGCTCGTCTCCTCCACATTTTGAGAGGTCCCCATGTGGATGGAACGCCTTCATGCCTGGATCGAGCGCGGTATGCCCTGCGTTCTGGCCACGGTGATCGAGTCATCGGGCTCCGCCCCGCGCAAAGCCGGCGCAAAGCTCGTGGTGAGCGCCACCGGGGAGACGGAGGGCTCCGTGGGGGGCGGCGCCATCGAGCATCGGTGCCTCCAGGAGGTTGCGCGGGTGCTGACTTCGGGTGAACCGGCCACCCTGCGGTTCGTCCTGGACACGGAGTGGCGGGAACGGCAGACCCACGACGAGGCGAGCTCCTTCCCTGGTTCCGTCACGGTGTTCCTCGAACCGCTCCTCCCGCCCAAGGAGATCGTGGCCTTCGGCGCGGGGCACATCGCGGAGCGGCTGTCCCGGCTCTGCGAGGTGGTGGGCCTGGGCTTCCGGGTCTGCGATCCACGGCCCGAGTTCGCGCGGAGGGAGCGCTTCCCCCAGGCCCGGGACGTGGTCTGTGCCGACTACGACGACCTGGAGGCCCGCCTCCGCCTATCCCCCGCCAGCCACTGCATCGTGCTGACCCACGCCCACGCCCTGGATGAGCAGGTCCTGGAGCAGCTGCTGCGGATCCCCGGCCTGCCGTACATCGGCATGGTGGGGAGCTCCAAGAAGATCCGCGGGATCCGCGACCGTCTGGTGGCCAAGGGACTCGCCTTCGGTCCCCAGGTCCACACCCCGGCGGGTCTGGCCCTGGGCGGCAGTCTCCCGGGAGATATTGCCCTGTCCATCCTGGCGGAGATCAAGCTGGTGATGGAGGGCGGACGGGCCGAGCCCCTGGGGGGATGAGCCCCCGGCCGCGTTCCGGCGTCCCTTCGCCGATCCGTCCCGGCCGCTGGCCGATCCGGGCGATCTCTCCCCCTCTGGACGCCTATGCTGCAGCTGGAGGCACTCTCATGGCCACCTTCCTGCTTTGGCTGCTCCTTCTCCTGCTCTGCTGGCCCCTGGCCCTGCTGGCGCTGGTGCTGTATCCCCTGGTCTGGCTCGTGCTGCTGCCGTTCCGCCTAGCGGGTTATGCCGTGGAAGGTGTCTTCCAGCTGATCCGGGCCCTCTTCCTGCTGCCGGCGCGCCTCGCGGGGCACCGGGGCTGAGGCGGAAGGTCAGCGCCGCCTTCGGGGCCGGCTGCGGCGCGGGGCCTCGCCGCTCTCCTTTTCCACATGCCGGCGACCCGGCTTCAGGCCTTCGCCCACGTCCAGGATGCGGCGCACGGCCACCTCGGCCTTGGGGCCGTCCTCGTCCTTGTGCTTCTTCTGCACATTCAGGCGGATGGGCGTGCCCTTGAAGCCGAACTGCTCCCGCAGCCGGTTCTCCAGGTAGCGCATGTAGCTGAAGTGCAGGCCCCGGTCCGTGTTGGCCTTGATGACGAAGGTGGGCGGGCGGACGCCCACCTGGGTCATGAAGTAGAGCTTGGGGAGCTTGCCGTCCACCGCATGGGGCGACATGGCGGCGATGGAATCGCGCAAGAACTGGTTCAGCTTGCCCGTGGGGATCCGGCGGGCGTGGGCCTCGGCCACCTCGTGGATGAGGTCGAAGAGCTTGTGCACCCGCTGGCCCGTGAGGGCGGAGATGAAGATCATGGGCGCGTGGGCCAGGAAGCCCAGGTCGAAGCGGATCTTCTCCTCGAAGGAGAGGGAGGTATAGGTGTCCTTGGGGACCTTGTCCCACTTGTTCACGCACAGGATCACGGCGGCACCCGCCTCCTGGGCGTAGCCCGCGATGACGGCATCCTGATGGGTGACGCCCTCCACGGCGTCGATGAGCAGGAGGCTCACGTCCGCCCGGGCCATGGCCTGCTTGGCCTTCAGGATCGACAGGATCTCCGCGCCTTCGTGGGTCTTGCCCTTGCGGCGGATACCCGCCGTGTCGATGAGGCGGTAGACCTTGTCCTCCACCTTGAAGACCGTGTCCACGGTGTCCCGGGTGGTGCCGGCCACATCGCTCACCAGGCTGCGCTCATAGCCCAGCAGCTTGTTGCAGAGGGAGCTCTTGCCCACGTTGGGGCGGCCGATGATGGCCAGGCGCAGCTCGTCCGAGGGGTCATGCTGGTCCACCTCCTCGGGCGTGCGGTGGAAGGGCAGGTGGGACCGGATGGCTTCCAGCAGCTCCTGGACGTTCGAGCCATGGCTGGCGGAGATGATGTGGACCTCGTCGAAGCCCAGGCCATAGAAGGTCCCGTCCGGGGAACCGCCCTTCACTCCGTCGATCTTGTTGATCACCAGGATGGCGGGCTTGCCCAGGGGCCGGATCCTAGCGGCGATCTCGGCATCCACCGGGTTCCAGCCATCGTGGGCGTCCACCATGAGGACCAGCACGTGGGCCTCGTTCATGGCCGCCTGGGAGAGGCGGGTGATGCCCTGTGTGATGACATCATCCCCGTCGTAGTCCAGGCCGCCGGTGTCCACCAGCTCGAAGACCTCCTCGGGCTCGCCGTCCTCCCCCTGGCAGATGACCCGGCCGTAGGTCCGGTCCCGGGTCATGCCCGGCAGGTCGTGGACCAGGGCCTCCCGGGAGCGGGTGAGGCGGTTGTAGAGAGTGGACTTCCCGACATTGGGGCGTCCGCAGATGGCGACGAGGGGCAGTTTCATGGGGTCCTTGGGGCCGAGGCCGTGTCTTCCATTGTGGCCCAACCCGGCCCCCCGCGGGGGGATCGCTGGAAAAGCCTCTGGTTTCTTCAACTGCGGTATGCTCAGGGCAGTGGAATCCTTCGGAGGGTAGTGTGGCCAAACTCGATCTCGTCATGTTCGAGGAGGAGTTTACGCAACTCCAGGAGATCATCGGCCGCCTGCAGGTGGATTCCTCCAGCAAGGTGGTCTTCCTGGTGGACAAGAACGGCCAGCAGATCGCCGCTTCCGGCGACGTCCGCAGCATCGACGCCACCAGCCTGGCCTCCCTCACGGCGGGCAACGTGGCCGCCACCGATGGGCTGGCCAAGCTCATCGGCGAGAAGGAGTTCAGCCTGCTCTTCCACGAGGGGGAGAAGGACAACCTGCACATCTCCATCGTCGGCAAGCGGGGCATCCTGGTGGTCATCTTCGACCAGAACTCCAGCCTCGCCCTGGTGCGCCTGCGCGTGAAGAAGGCCAGCCGTGAGCTCCAGGAGATCTTCGACAAGGTGGAACAGCGCGCCCAGAGCCAGACCAGCGAGTCCACCAAGTTCGAGAGCCCCTTCTCGGAGATCACCGACGAGGACATCGACAAGCTGTTCGGCGATTGAGCTAACCCATGACCTTCATCAACTACGCGTCCCGCGAGATCAACTGCAAGATCGTCTACTACGGCCCCGGCCTGTGCGGCAAGACGACCAACATCCAGTGGATCCATGAGCAGGCCTCTCCCGACAAGCGGGGCAAGCTGGTGAGCCTGGCCACCGAGACCGATCGGACCCTGTTCTTCGACTTCCTGCCCCTGGACATGGGCACGGTCAAGGGCTTCAAGGTCCGCTTCCACCTCTACACCGTGCCCGGCCAGGTCTTCTACGACGCGAGCCGCAAGCTGATCCTCCGCGGCTGCGACGGCGTGATCTTCGTGGCCGACAGCCAGAGGCCCCGCCTGGAAGCCAACATCGAGTCCATCGCCAACCTGGCCACGAACCTCAAGGACAACGGCTTCGACATCCGGACCATCCCGTACGTCCTCCAGCTCAACAAGCGCGACATGCCCTCCGCCGCCCCCGTGGACGAGATGGAGCGCCTCCTCCGCTTCCGGAACGAGCCCATGCTGGAAGCCGTGGCCAACCAGGGCACCGGCGTCATCGAGACCCTCAAGGCCTGCGCCCGCCAGATCCTCATGGAGCTGCAGCGGAACTGAACTCCAGGCTTGATCCCGCCGCCGGATCCGGTAGAATTTCCTTTCCCCTTCCGGAGTAGCTCAGGGGTAGAGCGATCGGCTGTTAACCGATTGGTCGGGGGTTCAAATCCCTCCTCCGGAGCCAAAACTGGGCCGCGCAAGCGGCCCTTTTCGCGCTGCCCAAAGGGATTTGAACCCCCGATCGACGATGGAGCGCAGGAAGCGAAAGCGAAGCAGGCTCCAGTGGAGCCTGCGCAGTGTCCCGTCGAAGGCGGGTTCGCGTGCGCTGCCGAGGCTCCATGTCTGCGAGGCGGGCCGAGCAGGAGCCCGTACACGGGCGATACATGGAGGTCGCGGGTGCGAAGCACGGGGTTCAAATCCCCCCATCCATCGGACAGCGCACTGCGCTGTCCTCCCGCTCCTCACTCCCCTGTCGCCTCCTCCATCCGCCTCCGATAGAAGTCCCGGAAGTCGGCCGCGCTCATGGGGTGCCCGTAAAGGTAGCCCTGGGCCTTGTGGCAGCCCCGGGCGAGCAGGAAGTTGGCCTGATCCAGGTGTTCGACGCCCTCCGCGATGAGCTCCATGCCCAGGCTCTTGCCCATGGCGATGATGGCGGTGGCGAGGTTGCGGCTGGGGGTGGCGCTGGAGAGCGCCTGCACGAATCCTCACTCCCCTGTCGCCTCCTCCATCCGCCTCCGATAGAAGTCCCGGAAGTCGGCCGCGCTCATGGGGTGCCCGTAAAGGTAGCCCTGGGCCTTGTGGCAGCCCCGGGCGAGCAGGAAGTTGGCCTGATCCAGGTGTTCGACGCCCTCCGCGATGAGCTCCATGCCCAGGCTCTTGCCCATGGCGATGATGGCGGTGGCGAGGTTGCGGCTGGGGGTGGCGCTGGAGAGCGCCTGCACGAAGGACTGGTCGATCTTGAGGATGTCGAAGGGGTACTGGTGCAGGTAGCTCAGGGAGCTGTAGCCCGTACCGAAGTCGTCCAGGGCCAGGGTGATTCCCAGGGCCTTCATCCGCTGGAGAATGTGGAGGGCCTGGCTGGAGCCCACCAGCAGGACGCTCTCCGTGACCTCCACTTCCAGGTTGTGTGGGTCGGCGCCGGTCAGGGCGATGCACTGCTCGATGCGGTCGATGAGCTGGGGATCCAGCATCTGGACACTGCTCAGGTTGACGGCCACCCGGATGGCGGGCAGCCCCTCGGCCTGCAGGCTCTGGCTGAACCGGAGCGCCTCCCGGAAGACGAACTCGCCCAGCTCCAGGATCAGGCCCGTCTCCTCGGCCACGGGGATGAACTTGATGGGTGCGATGGAACCCATCTCTGGGTCGTCCCAGCGGAGCAGCGCTTCCATGCCCATCACTTGGTGGGTGCGGGCGTCGATCTGGGGCTGGAAGTGTACGTGGAAGGCACCCTGGGCCAGTCCGCGGCGCATGCCCGCCTCGAGGGCGAACCGCTCCTGCATCCGTGAGCTCATGGAGGGGTCGAAGAACTGGAAGCGGTTCCGGCCGCTCTCTTTCGCGGCGTACATGGCCCGGTCGGCATTCTTGAGCAAGGTGTCCGGGTCCCGGCCATCCTGGGGCACCAGAGCGATCCCGATGCTCGGGGTCACCACCAGCTCGTGGCCCTCCAGCAGGATGGGCTGGCGCAGCACGTCCAGGATGCGCTGCGCCACGCGTCCGGCATCCACCGGCGTGGCCAGGCTCTTGAGGATCAGGCAGAACTCGTCGCCGCCGATGCGGGCGACGGACTCCACGTCGTTGCTCTCGGCGCGGGCCAGCAGGTCCGTGGGACGCAGGACCTCTGCGATGCGGGAGGCCACCACCTTGAGCAGGTCATCGCCCAGGGCGTGCCCCAGGGTGTCGTTGATCCGCTTGAAGTTGTCGAGATCCAGGTAGAGCAGGGCGGCCGTCTGGGGATAGGGGGAACCTTCGCTCCGGAGGATGTCCTGGAAGAGGCGCTTGAGGGTGGATCCCAGGGCATGGCGGTTCCAGAGGCCCGTCAGGGCATCGTGGTAGGCCATGTGCCGGATCTGCTGCTCGAAGGCCTTGCGCTCGGTGATGTCCCGGACCATGATGAGGACCCGGTTCCCGGAGGAGGCGATGAAGCGCCCTTCCCACCAGTGGAGCTCGGTGCCGAAGGCATGGGCGAGCTCCAGGTGGAACACGGTCCCCGGGGCGGCCAAGGCTTCCTGGCATCGCTCCCGTACTTGCGCCGCCTCGTCTACGGGCAGCAGCTCGCCGAGATAGCCGAGGGGGGGGCGGGCCTCGTTGTCCTCGCCATGAATGCCTGAGTGGACCAGGGTGACGTTCTCCTGGATGTCCACGGTGAAGATGGGATCGGGATGGGCGGCAAAGAGGGACCGCAGGGTTCGGGTGCGCTCGTCGAGATCCTTGAAGGCCCGGTTGGCTCGCAGCACATGCTGGATGCGGTAAGGCAGGTGCTTCCAGTGGAGGGGCTTGGTGAGGAAGTCGTTGGCCCCGGCCTGGTACGCGGCCTGGATCGACGCCAGGTCATCAAGGCCCGTCACCATGACCACGGGAAGATCCTCGGCCGACCATGTCTTCCGGATCTCCCGGCAAAGGGTGAAGCCGTCTTCTCCCACCAGGACGACATCCAGCAGCACAAGGTCCGGCGCATGCTCCCGGATGAGCTCGAGCCCGGCCTGGCCGGTGGTGGCCTGGAGGCAGACCAAGCCCGCGGAGGTGAGGGACTTCGACAGGGCCTTCAGGACGACCAGATCGTCATCAATGGCCACGATGACTGGGAGGCGAACGCTCCCTGGCTGGACCGGGTCCGGCGCCGGTTCGCTCGGAGGCGGAGTGTCAGGTCCCTGGTCCATGCCTCGACTCTAAAGCACTTGGCGTTCCCAGGGGCAAATTACCTGGTCGGATCTTGGCGAATTGGATCGTTGGGTGCGTGGCCGCCTCCTTGTGATGGTGCAAGGGGCTGGAACCTGTGATCGGGCAAGGTGGGTCGGCCCACCCGTTGAACGCCCTGCACGAAATGGACGGCATCCTCCATGGCCTGGTCTGCGTATTCCTCCTCTTGGGTAGGTGCCAGTCCCACTTCAGGTGCCAGAAACCGCGTCGGGTGGAGGCGCGGTGCTTCCATTTCCGGATCGACGAAGCCAGCCCTTTCCGGCCGGAATGGGTTCCCGTGTGCCTCGCCCTGACTTTCCCTGCCACCCGGTTTCGCCGGGGAGTATCTGGCTGGGGGGCCCGCCGCGACCTTGTAATTTTTTCAAGACATCCCGGAATTCGCAGGTACAGTTTGGAGGACTTCCGAACTCGATCCCCGAAAAGGCACCTGTCCAGCTCTCCCTCCGCAGCGTCATGCACTCGAGGAGCACCCATGAAGCGCCTGGTCCCTATCGCCCTGGTTCTCGCCACCACCCTGGGGATGCACGCCCAGGATGTGGCCCCCGAAGCCCTGGTCAAGTTCGTGCGGCTCCTCATGTCGTCCACGGGCCAGACGAGCTTCGCCTGCGGCTCCAACATGAGCCTGCGGTTCAAGCTGGAGTCCACGGGCGTGTCCACCGCCGCCACGTCGAAGCTGGTCTGGGCCTCCTCGGAAGCCGAAGTGAAGGCCGGGAAGGCCGCCAACCGCATGGTGGTGGTGCCCAAGCTGGAGTGGCTGAAGCTCGGCGGTTCCGTGGCCATCGTCCAGGAGGATGGCAAGCCCGTGATGTACCTCAACCTCGCCAACGTGAAAGCTTCGGGCCTGACGCTGCCCGATGCGGTCATCAAGGCGTCGAAGGTGATCTGAACTCCTATCGGCGAGGCTTGGCTGGGGTGTCCAGAATCGGCACTGGGCAGGCAAGGCTTGCCTCGATGACCCGGAGCCATGATCCCATCGAGGGCGAATGAGGCTTTCGTGGGTGGGCCTGGGTGCGGCCCTGGAAATGATCCTGCCTGATTCCATGGGCAGATGGGGTGATTTGAGATAAGAAAAATATTTGTCGTGATAGGTAAATTCATAGCCGCCACTCCATAAAGATGCTGTATACGTGATTCAGCCACCCTGGAGGCACGACATGGATTTCTGGAAACGGCTCTCGATCCGGCGAAAGCTGACCGTTTCGATCCTCCTTCTGACGCTGCTGCTGGCCTTGTGCGCCAGCCTCCTGGCGGGCTTCCTCTTCCGTCGAACGCAGACCGGCGCCATGGTCACCAAGGGCGGAAGCTTGGTGGATGTCCTGCGGGCGGCCGTGGCGCCCAGCCTCCAGAGCGACGAGATGGAGACCACCTCCGGGGCGACGGACTCGTTCCTGGACTTGGTCAAGGGGGACAGCGACGTGAGCCTTGCCTGCGTGGTCGTCGTGGATGGCGACAACGCCACCGTCTCCCACGTGAGGAAGTTTACGGAGGACGCAGAACTTGACGCAGCGGCTGTCGCCCAGCCTCTGGCGAAGACCAAGCAAGCCCACTACGCCCACGGCGGATACCTGGTCTCGGCTGCGCCGGTGGTCTACTCCAACGGCGAATCCAAGAACACGTACCTGATGGTGGTGATGAACACCCATCGGCTGACGCGGGAGATCCGCAACAGCCTCCTCTGGATGTCGGCCCTTGGCCTCGGCATGCTCGCCCTTGGTTTCGCAGCGGCTTTCCTGCTGGGGGACACCATCGTCAGGCCCCTGGAGGTCATCGGGCAGCGCATGCACAACATCTCGGAAGGAGAAGGGGACCTCACGGCACGGCTGGAGGTGAAGGGACGCGACGAGGTCGCGGCGATCTCCTCCGACTTCAACCGGTTCATGGACAGCATCCAGTCCATCGTCCAGCAGGTGATCTCCATCTCCTCGACGATCGCCTCGGGATCCCTCGAGATGACGGCTGGCATGTCAGAGATGTCCACCACAGCCGATTCCATCGCCCGGGGTGCCGAGACCCAGAAGACCGGTGTGAAGGAGGCCAACGACCGTGCGAACGCCATCGCTCGGTCCTCCCAGGTGGTCTCCTCCTCCGTCTCGGAGGCCCTCAGTGGCTTCGGTCAGGCCCAGGAAGCCGCCAGCGAAGGCGGCCTGGCGGTGGGCGAGGCGATCCAGGGCATGCAGGCCATCCAGCGGAATTCCAAGCAGATCGGGAGCATCCTCACGGTGATCACGGAGATCGCCAACCAGACCAACCTGCTGTCCCTCAACGCGGCCATCGAGGCCGCCAAGGCGGGCGAGCATGGGAAAGGGTTCGCGGTGGTGGCGGAGGAGGTGCGCAAGCTGGCCGAGCGCTCCGCGCAAGCGGCCAAGGAGATCACGACCCTCATCCAGACTTCGACCTCAAGCATCCAGGAAGGGAGCGAGCGGGTGGACACGGCCGGGGCCGTGCTGAAGAGCATCCAGGATGCCATCCGAACCAGCGGAAGCCGGATCCAGGGGATCGGGAGCCAAAGCCACGCGCAGAGCCGGGACAGCGTCGCCGTGGCGGCGGTGATGGATGACCTCTCCCGGATCGCGGAGCAGAACGCGGCCGCCACCGAAGAGATGGCCGCGACCTTGCGCGAGACCGCGCGAACGGTTGATGACCTCACCCTGGCCGCCGAGCGGTTGAACGCCCTGGTCTCACGGTTCAGGGTTTAGCAGGCCACGACGCGCGGGGCAAATGGCGCGAGAATGATTCCATGGCGCCCACCTCCATGGACACCCGCCGCTTTCCCCGCGTCGACGTCGAGGGTCGATACGGGATCCGTTTCGTGGCCGGGAGCCGGAGGTTCTTCGGACTCCCCATCATCTCCCTGGGGGGAGGCGGCTGCTGTTTCAGCTTGTCCTCGCTGCTGGCTCCCGCACTTCGGGAGGAGATGGTCCTCACGGGGGTGGGGATCGAGCACCCAGGCATCCCCTTCCTGGCCCAGAAGGCCCGTGTCACCTGGATCGCGGGCAACCAGGGCCGACACACGGAGCCGGTGGTGCGGGTGGGCATCGAGTACCTCGACCCGGACCCGGAGTTCGTCCAGGCCATCGAGCGCTGCGTGGAGGATCTCCTGAAGAAGCAGGGCCTCCGATGAAACAGGAATCCCTTTGGCCCGAGCTGGCCACCGGACGCTTCACCTTGGTCCGGCCGCGCGCGGAGCATGTGCCGACCCTGCTGGAGATCTTCGGGGACGAAGCGGTCATGCGCTACCTGCAGAGCCCGCCGGCGAGAACTCCGGAGGATTGCCTGCGGATGCTCGAAGCCTGGGATCAGGAGTGCGCCGCCGGGAAGGGCTTCCGCTGGGCGATCCTGCCCAAGGAGGCCCCGGAGGTGCCCGCCGGGATCTTCGCGCTGCACTACCTCTCGCCGCGGAATCGTCGGGCGGAGCTGGGCTCGTATCTGCCTCGCCGCTGGTGGGGGCGGGGGCTCAGCCTGGAGGTCACCCGGGAGGTCCTGCGCTTCGCCTTCGAGGACCTGGACCTGCACCGCGTGGAGCTGCGCTGCGATCCCAGGAACGAGACCTCCATGGCCATCGCACGCAAGCTGCGTCTGAGGCTCGAAGGCGTGCTTCGCGGGTATGTGTTTGTGGAAGGCAAGGGCTTC
Source organism: uncultured Mesoterricola sp. (assembly GCA_964479495.1). Classification (GTDB taxonomy): domain Bacteria; phylum Acidobacteriota; class Holophagae; order Holophagales; family Holophagaceae; genus UBA1801. The sequence goes on along the minus strand of CAYZND010000007.1, from coordinate 3,817 downwards.
GTGGACGAGGCGGTGCACGCCCTCCTGCGGTCTGAGTACTTGGCGGGCGAGCACCGCTAACACTCGACGTTTGGACCGCTCAGTCGGAGGCGCTTGCGAAGGCATTCCGTGCGAGGTCCTTCAGGCCCTGCAGGTCCATCTTTCCTGTGCCCAGCAGGGGCAGGGCGTCCACGGCCAGGTAGCTCTCGGGTCCTGGTTTCCAGAGGTTTGGCAGGGCGCTCTCGGCCAGATGCTGCTGGAGGGCCGCCGCGCTGGTGGCTGCCTTCACGTAGATCACCACCAGCTTCTCGCCCTTCTTCTCATCGGGGAGGGCGGTGACGGCCACAACGCCAGCCTGCCCGAGCCGGGTGTGGAGCTCGTCCTCCACGGCGCCATGGGGGACCATCTCGCCGGCGATCTTGCTGAAGCGGGACAGGCGGTCGGTGATGTGGATGAAGCCGTCCTCGTCCATGATTCCAATGTCGCCGGTGACGTACCAGCCATCGCGGACGGCCTCGGCAGTCTTCGCGGGGTTGTTCAGGTAGCCGAGCATGACGTTGGGCCCCTTCACCTTGAGCAGGCCCGGCTGGCCCGGCTTCAGCTCCACATGGGTCTCGGGGTCCACCACCTGGATGGCGACGCCGGGGATGGGATGGCCCACGGCCCCTTCCTTGGAACCCGGCTGGCGCACATGATCCAGTTCCACATCAGGCAGGGACAGGGCGATGACGGGCGCCAGCTCGGTGGCACCGTAGCCCTCCAGGGGCCGCACACCAAAGCGCTCCTCGAAGGCATCGGCGAGCCTGGACTTCAGCTTCTCGGCGCCCGTGATGACCAGCCGAAGCGAGGCAAAGTCCTCCCGGGTGGCCTTCCGCAGGTAGGTCGTCAGGAAGGTCGGCGTGCCCAGCAGCAGCGTGGAGCGATGTTCCCGCACGATGCGGGCGATGGTGGCGGCATCCATGGGGTTCGGGTGGTAGACCGCCGAGAGGCCCGAGACCAGCGGGAACCAGAGCGTGGCGGTGAAGCCCAGGGAGTGGAAGAAGGGCAGGGCCGAGGCGATGTTGTCGTGCGCGCTGACCCGGAAGACCATGCGCATGGCCTCGATGTTGGACAGGATGTTGTGGTGGCTGAGCATGACGCCCTTGGGCGCGCCCGTGCTGCCCGAGGAGAAGATGACCGTGGCCACGCTGTCCGCCGAGAAGTCCGTGCGCCCGCACAGCAGGCGGGACGGCAGGAAGCGCGCCTGGAGAAACGCCAGGGCCTTCTCCTTGCGCCCCAGGGCGGGCAGGAGGTCCTCGAGCAGGAGTAGTCCCTCGAGTTCCGACAGCGCAGGCAGCTTCTCCAGGAAGGCCTTCGAGGTGACGATCGTCGTGATGCCGCACTGCTGGATGGCCGAGCGCAGGGCAACCTCGGAGGCGGTGTAGTTGAGGTTCACGGGGACCCGGCCCCGGAGCATCAGGGCCAGGTTGGTCAGGGCACCGCCCGTGGAAGGCGGCAGCAGCAGACCCACATGCGGTGTCTCCCCGATGTGTGCTTCCAGCACCTTGCCCAGGGCCACCGCGCCGGTGAGGGCGTGGCCGTAGGTGAGCGTCCGGCCGGTGCTGTCGGCCATGGCCTTGCGGCGCCAGCTCTGACGGGCGCACTCGATGAAGGACCACTCCAGGGACTTGCGCTGGGGCTTGAGGGTCTGGAAGTACTCGCAGGAGAGCTCGGCCACCTTCTGGCGCACCTCCATGGCCGTGCTCGCGGCGGGCATGGGCTTGCCGAAGAGGACCGTGATGGTGTAGCTGCGCAGGGCGGGCAGCCGTGAGAGCAGGCGGCCGTGGGCGTAGGAGAGCACGCTGCCCCACGCTCCGCCGAGGTAGACGGGGATGATGGGATAGTCCGTGCCCTTTACGATGCGTTCGAAGCCGCCCCGGAAGGGCGCCAGCATGCCGTTCCGGGTCAGGGCGCCCTCCGCGAAGATGCACACCAGGTAGCCCGCGTCCAGGGCCTCCCGGGCTTGCCGCATGAAGGCCAGCAGCTCCTTCTTGCTGTCTTCCGGAGAGACGGGGATCACGCCCATGAGGCGGAAGAGGCCCCGTGCGATGGGGGTGTTGTAGATCTCGCGCTTCATGACGAAGCGGATGCGCCGCTGGCTCGTGGCCGTCAGCAGCAGGGCATCCACCCAGGTCACGTGGTTGGGCACCAGCAGGGCCGGTCCCTCCGTGGGCAGGTTCTCCTCCCCCAGGATGCGCAGCCGGTAGACGAGGCGCATGGCCACGAGGCCCGCGAAGCGCAGCAGGAAGTCAGGCAGCACCGCGAAGGAGGCCACGCTGAAGACCAGGGTGATGGCGCCCACGATGCTGAAGCCCTGGGCCGCGGAGAGGGCCATGGGGCCGCTGAGGACCCAGGTGAGCCCCGAGGCGACGAGGATGGCCACCCAGTTGATGAAGCTGGCGGCGGCCAGGACCTCGCCCCGCCGGGCGGGATCCGTGCGGAACTGGATGAAGGTCTGAAGCGGCAGGCTGAAGAGACCGGCGGAGATCCCGAAGAGCACCAGGATGGCCAGGCACCCGGCCAAGGTGGAGGGCACGGCGTGGAGCAGCACCGGCGCCAGGGTCAGGCCCGCGGCCCCGATGGGGACGATGCCGAACTCGACGTTCCGCCCGGACAGCTTCGCCGCCAGCAGGGAGCCCAGGCCGATGCCCAGGGCTGCCGCCAGGAAGAGGTAGCCGCTGTGGTACTCCGTGAGGCCCATCTCCTGGATGCCGTAGCCGATGAGGTTGAGCTGGGCGAAGGCCCCCACGAAGGTGAAGTAGGCCTGGCCGATGAGGGCGAGCATCAGGTGCCGGTCGTGGCGAAGGGAGGCAATGGTGCGCAGGATCTCCGTGGGCAGCAGGGCCACGGGGCGCTTCACCTCGACCTGGGGTGTGGCGCCGATGGCGGTGGACGCGCCAAAGCCGATGACGGACACCAGCACGCAGAAGAGGGCCGCCAGGGCGAACCGTTCGTGCGAGGCCTGGGTGAGCACCGAGGCCAGCACCGTGCCGAAGACGATGGCCAGGTAGGTGAACGACTCCACCAATCCATTGGCATGAGAGAGCCGCTCCCGGCTGGACAGCTCGGGGATCACGCCGTACTTGGCCGGGGCGAAGAACGCGCTGTGGACGGCCATGAGGAAGATCACGACGTACAGGCCCGCCTGCCAGCCCAGGGCAAAGGCCCCCACCGCCAGCAGGGTTACGCCCACTTCCACCGCCTTGACGGCCACGATGATGCGCGACTTGCGCAGCCGGTCCGCCAGCCAGCCCGCGGGGGCGGAGAACAGCAGGAAGGGCAGGACGAAGATCCCCCCCACCGTGGCGGTGATGACGCCCGCCTGGTCCGGACCCCGGACCCCGATCAGGAAGTAGATGATCAGGAGCTTCAGGATGTTGTCGTTGAGGGCCCCCAGGAACTGCGTGGTGTTGAAGAACGCAAAGGCGCGGGGACGGTTTTCTGCAGGCGTCATGGGGCTGGACAAGGGTTCTTTCCGGGGTGGCGAAGGGGTGGAGGAATGACCCCATCATACCGGTCACTCCTCCCGCAGCACCTCCAGGGGCTTGTGGCGCAGCACGCGGCGGCTTCCCGCGAGGCCCACGGCCAGGGTCAGGCCTGCGGACACGGCCATCAGGGCGAGCCCCAGCAGGGGGCTGGGGTGGCTTTCCAGCTCGAGCACCTCCGTGGCATAGAGCCGTGCGCTCACGTAGGCGATGAGGCTGGCGAGGCCCGCGGCGCTGCCCCCCAGCACCAGGAATTCCCACCAGAGGCTTCGCAGGATCGTCGCATCCGAGGCGCCGATGGCCCGCAGCAGAGC
>CAYZND010000006.1:23098-26658 GCA_964479495.1 uncultured Mesoterricola sp. | reverse complement strand
GACCACGGCCTGCTCGATGTACTTGTCGGCCCGCAGCAGGTTCTCGATGGGCTGGGGTGCCACGTTCTTGCCGCCGCTGGTGACCAGGATCTCCTTCTTGCGGTCCGTGATCTTGAGCCGTCCCGCCTCGTCCAGCTCGCCCACATCCCCGGTGTGGAAGTAGCCATCCCCGTCCATGACCTCGCGGGTGGCTTCGGGGTTGTTCCAGTAGCCGAGCATGATGTTGGGGCCCCGCACGAGGATCTCGCCGTCTTCCGCGAGCTTCAGGAAGGGCTTGCCTTCCCACTCCTCGAGAATGGGGTGGCCCACGGTGCCGGGCTTGACCTTGCCCGTGGCGTTGAGGGTCAGGATGGGGCTCGTCTCCGTGAGGCCGTAGCCCTCGTAGATGGGCACGCCCAGGGACCAGAAGAACTCGTTCACCTTGGGGTTGAGCGCGGCGCCCCCGGAGATGGCCAGCCGGATCCTGCCGCCGGTCCGCACGCGGACCTTCGAGAACACCAGACGCTCGGCCAGGAAGGCAACGCCCCGCAGGAGCAGGCCGGGACGCTTCCCCTGGAAGTGGTACTGGGCGAGGTCGTGGCCCACCCGCATGCTCCAGCCCAGCACCGCCCGCTTGAGGAGGCCGCCCTCCATGGCCGTGTCCCGCACCCGGGAATAGACCTTTTCGAAGATCCGGGGCACCGCCAGGAAGATCTCAGGCTGGGTCTCCTGGAGGTCCTGGGCGATGGTCATGTGGTTCTGGGTGTAGTAGATGGAGACGCCGCAGTGGAACATGATGTAGTGCCCTGCGGTCCGTTCGTAGATGTGCGACAGGGGCAGCACGCTGAGGCAGCGCTCGCCCTTGCGCGGCTGCAGGACCTTCAGGGTGAGGAGGATGTCGGAGACCACATTCCCATGGCTCAGCATGGCCCCCTTCGGATCCCCGGTGGTGCCGGAGGTGTAGATGATCGTCAGCAGTTCCTCGGGCCTCCGCTCCAGGCCCAGGGCCTTGACATCCACTCGACGGGCTTCCAGGGTCGCACCCTGGGCGAGCAGGTCCTTCCACTTGAAGACCTGGCGCCCCTCGTGGGGTTTGGGATCGCCGCCCAGGAGGATCGCCGCTTCAAGGTTCGGGAGCTCGTCCCAGTGAGCCAACACCTTGGAGAGCTGGTCGTTGGTCGAGCAGAAGACCCAACGGGCCCCGCTGTCCTTCAGGACGAACTGAGCCTGGAGGGCGTTCAGGGTGGGGTAGACCGGGACGGAGGGAAAGCCTGCAATGGCGCAGGCGTAGTCCACCATGGCCCACTCGGGACGGTTCTCCGCCAGGATGGCCACCCGGTCACCGGCGGCCAGGCCCTTGGCCTGCATGGCCAACACCAGACGCTCCACCTTGGCCTGGAGCTCCTGATGGGAAACGGGCCGGAATTTTCCGTGCGATTTGTGGGCGAGGGCGTCAGGCAGATCGTGCGCGATGGCTTCGTAGAACAGCTCGGCAATGGTCTGGATCAACCTGGAACTCCCGAAGCGAGAGGATAGCAGGGACCCCGCGCAAATGGGCGTGAACTTGGATGGAGGGCCGATGTAGGCTGGGTTGGACTTTCGGAGCCTGCGCGAACCCATGACGAATCCAGAAGCGTCCTTGGCGGAAGCCGTGATGGCCTTCCATCTGGAACAGCAGGCCCGGGGCGTCTCCCCGCACACGGCACGGGCGCAGAAAGGGGACCTGGAGAAGCTGGTGACCCATGCCGCATCGGCCCGCTGGGAGCAGTGGGAGGTGAAACCTCGCGTGCTCCGGCGGTTTGCGCTGGAGCTGGGGGAGCGCGGCCTGGATCCCGCCAGCCAGTCCAGGACCCTGAGCACCGTCCGCGCCTTCTACCGCTGGATGTTCGAGACCCGGAGGATCGCCGCCAATCCCGCCGTGGGTCTCCGGAATCCCAAGCTGCCCCAGCGTCTCCCCGCCTTCCTCACCGAGGACGAGAGCCGGTCCCTGCTGGAGCTGCCGGCCCCCATCGACTTCATCTCGTCCCGCCTGCGCTGCCTGCTGGAGCTGCTCTATGCTTCGGGGCTGCGGGTCTCGGAGCTGACGGGGCTGGACCTCCAGGATCTCCTCCTGGAACAGCGGACCTTGCGGGTGCTGGGGAAGGGGCGGAAGGAGCGGCTGGTGCCCTTCCACGCCGAAGCAGAGGAGATCCTGCGGGCCTACCTGGGCTTCCGTGGCGCCTTCCTGGCGGAGAAGGGGCTCCCCCCCAGCGAAGCCCTCTTCCTGAACCAGAAGGGGGGGCGGCTGACCCCCACCAGCGTCCGGACTTTCCTGGGGCAGGCCATCGACCGGGCCTCCGTCCGGGCCCGGGTGAGCCCCCACGCCCTGCGCCACAGCTTTGCGACCCACCTCCTGAACCGCGGGATGGACCTGCGGGTGATCCAGGAACTCCTGGGCCACGCCAGCCTCACCACCACCCAGCGCTACACCCACCTGGACCTGGAACAACTGGCGAAAACCTACGAGGGGGCGCATCCGAGGGCGAAGAAACAGTAATCAGTTGGCAGGAAGCAAAGACGCGCGGCCGAGGGACCGCGCATCGATAGTCACGGACAACTGCATACTGACGACGGGCAACTACTTCAGATGCTCCAGGGCCGAGTCGATCTGCTCGGAGACCTGCATGATGTTGCCGTTCATGCTCTCGATCTCCTTGGTGAGGTTGCGCACGGACTCCACCGACTTGGTCATGTGGTCGGCCACCACCATGAAGCCCTTTCCATGGACGCCCACCTTGGCGGCCTCAATGCTGGCGTTCAGGGCCAGCATCTGCATGCTGGACATGATCTGGTTGATCCGGGAGACGATGTTGCGGCTGCCGTCCAGGCTGGAGTTGATCTCGCTCTTGATCTTGTTGAGGGGGCCCGTCAGGGAGTTGCGGAGCCGCTCGATGTTCTCGTCCTGGACCTGGACCACCACCCGCGCGGCATGGTGGCTGACCACGTGGGTGCTGGTGCCCGTGGTCAGCTGGGACAGCTCCGTGGCGACACCCTCCTTGCCGGTGACCTCGAAGACGATGTCCGCCGGGGAGCGCTGCAGGGCCTCCTGGAGGTCCGTGAAGGTACGGACGTCGATGGCCCGGGCGGCATCCATGGCGGGCGCCTCCAGGTTGGGGTCCACCACGAAGGCCACACTCGCGATCTTGCTCTGCTGGAAGAACTTCAACAGGCCGTGGCCGGCGCGCCCGCCGCCCACGATCCCGATGGCGTGATTCTTGGCTCCGTACCAGTCGCTCATGGTTTGACCTCTTGTACAGGCCCTTCGGCCTCCCCCGGGCCGGACTTTAGCTTTGAATGGATAGCCCGGGAAGGGCTATTTGAGGCGCTCCAGGGCCAAGTCGATCTTCTCGGACACTTTCTGGATGTTGCCGTTCATGGCCTCGATCTCATGGGTCATCTTCTGGACGGCGTCCACGGACTTGGCCATGTGGTCGGCCACGACCATGAAACCCTTCCCGTGGATGCCCACCTTGGCGGCTTCGATGCTGGCGTTGAGGGCGAGCATCTGGAGGCCATTCATGATCTGGTTGAGCTGGCTCACC
>CAYZND010000006.1:0-23088 GCA_964479495.1 uncultured Mesoterricola sp. | reverse complement strand
GGCTGCCATCCAGGCTCTGCCGCATCTCCCGCTCGATGAGCGTGATCTCGCCGGCCACCTCGTCGCGGGTCCGCTGCCGGTCCTCCTCGGTCACCGCCAGGATGGAGTAGGCCACGTCGTGATCGACCACGCGGATGTTGGATGTCTGGGCCGATTCCCTCAGCTGCTCGGTCACTTCGGGACGCCCCACCAGCTCGAAGACGATGTCCGCCCGGGAGTTCCTCACGGCCGTCGACACTTCCGTGAAGGTGGGGATGCCCGCTTCCCGGGCGGCCAGGATGGCCGGCGCATCATGCTGGGGGTCCACCACGAACACGGGTCGGGCCAGACGGCTGCGGTTCAGGAGGTGGAACAGGCGATGGCCGGCATTGCCTCCACCGACAATCCCAATGCAGCGATCGGCTTTTTCATGGGTTAGGGCCATGGCTGAAGTGCCTCCTAAAGGGTTGGATTCCCGTCACGCTCTCTATCGGTCCGTGGGAGGCGCGGCGTGATTCTTTGTTGGCAGTTGCACCATATCCGCTGAAATCGCTGGGCTACTGGACTGCAAGCCCAGCAGGGCAGGCTCCTGAGGTATGATCTCCATTCACATCTGCGTGAATTCGAAAGGGCACGGCGTGGATTTGGTTGTCGATCGCATCTGCCAGGAACTCTCCCTCCCACGGTCCGGGGTGGCCTCGGTGGTGGCGTTGCTGAACGAGGGGAACACGGTTCCCTTCATCGCCCGCTACCGCAAGGAGGCAACCGGTTCCCTGGACGAGGTGGCCATCCGGGCGGTGGAAGACCGCGTCACCTACTACAAGGAACTGCTCGAACGCCGCGAGACCGTGCTGAAGAACGTCGACAAGCAGGGCAAGCTGACCCCTGAGCTGAAGGCTCGCATCGAGGGCGCCTGGAGCAAGACCGAGCTCGAGGACCTCTACCTGCCCTACAAGCCCAAGAAGCGCACCAAGGCCACCGATGCCCGGGAGCGCGGGCTGGAACCGCTGCTGGATGCCCTGCTGGCCGACGAGACCGGCGCCGATCCGTTCATGCTGGCCTCCCCCTTCGTGAAGGAGGACCAGGAAGGTCTCCAGACCCCCAGCGCCTGCGCCGAAGGGGCAGGGCACATCCTGGCCGAGCGCCTGGCCGAGGATGCCGACGTCCGTGCCTGGTTGCGTCAGGAGTTCCATGAGACGGGCGTCATGCTCTCCACCCTCCGGGAGGAGAAGAAGGACAGCCAGGAGGCCCTGCGCTTCAAGCCCTACTGGGACTTCAAGGAAGCCCTGAAGAAGATGCCAGGGCACCGGGTACTGGCCCTGCGCCGCGGCGAGAAGGAGGAGATCCTCTCCGTCAAGCTCACGGTGGACCGAGAGAAATACGTGACCATGCTGGTCTCCAAGGTGGCCGTGAACCCCAAGTCGGGCTACCGGCCCTTCCTGCACGCGGTCTGCGAGGATGCCTTCGACCGGCTGCTGGCTCCCACCATCGAGACCGACGTGCGCATGGACGCCAAGAAGAAGGCGGACATGGAAGCCATCAAGGTGTTTCAGACCAACCTGGACCACCTGCTCCTGGCGCCTCCCGCGGGCCAGCGCTGCACCCTCGGCGTGGACCCCGGCATCCGGACGGGCTGCAAGCTGGTGGTCATCAACCGCCTGGGCCAGTTCATGGAGTCGGCCACGATGTACCCCCTGGAGCCCAAGCGCGACTTCGAGGGCAGCCGGGCCCTGCTGGAGATGCTCGCCACCAAGTATCCTCTGGAGGCCATCGCCATCGGCAACGGCACGGGGGGGCGCGAGGCCGAGGCCTTCATCCGGGAGTGGCTGAAGGATACGGACCGCCTGGGCGTGGTCTGCGTGAGCGTGAGTGAAGCCGGTGCCTCGGTCTACAGCGCCTCGGACGTGGCCCGGGAGGAGTTCCCCGAGCAGGATGTCACCGTCCGCGGCTCCATCAGCATCGCCCGGCGCTTCCAGGATCCCCTGGCCGAGCTGGTGAAGGTGGATCCCAAGAGCATCGGCGTGGGACAGTACCAGCACGATGTGAACCAGACCGCCCTCAAGAAGAGCCTCGACGAGGTGGTGGAGAGCTGCGTGAACCGCGTGGGCGTGGACGTCAACTCCGCTTCCTACAAGCTCCTGGCCTATGTGGCCGGCATCGGCGAATCCCTGGCCAAGAACATCCTTCAGCACCGCTTCGAGCACGGCGCCTTCAAGCGCCGGGAGCAGCTCCTGGAGGTCTCCCGCTTCGGCGAGAAGGCTTTCCAGCAGGCGGCGGGCTTCCTGCGCATCCACGACGGCGAGGATCCCCTGGACGCCAGCGCGGTCCACCCCGAGAGCTATCCCGTGGTGCAGCGCATCTGCCAGCTGGTCGGCAAGACCGTGCCCGAGCTGATCGGGAACGATGCCCTGCTGGATGGCCTGGATCCCAAGCAGTTCGTGGATGACCGGTTTGGCGTGGAGACCGTCAAGGACATCATCGCCGAGCTCAAGAAGCCCGGCCGGGATCCCCGGCAGCGGTTCGAAGCCGTGCAGTTCATGGATGGCGTCAACAAGCCCTCGGACCTGGAACCCGGCATGGAGCTCCAGGGCATCGTCACCAATGTCACCGAGTTCGGCGCCTTCGTGGACATTGGCGTCCACCAGGATGGCCTGGTGCACCTCTCGGAGATCTCCCACACCTTCGTGAAGAGCCCCTCCGACGTCCTCAGCGTCGGCCAGCCCGTGAAGGTGAAGGTGTTGACGGTGGACCTCCAGGCCAAGCGCATCGGCCTCTCCATCAAGGCCCTCCAGGCGGCTCCTGCCGGCCATCGTCCGGACGGGCACCGCCCCGAGCGACACCACCACCGGCCGCATCCCGAGCGGCCCAGGTCCGAAGGGCAGCCCCGGCCCGCAGGGCGGCCGGAAGGCATCCGCCATGGGGAAGGCCAGCGTCCTGCGCAGGGTCCGAAGCCTCACGTTGGATCCCCTCGTCCCGAGAGCCACAAGCGGCGCGAGGAACCCCGGCGGGACGAGCACCGTGTGGAGCACCGTGACACCCCGCGCAAGCCGGAAGTGAAAGGGGCGAGCCTGGATGACCTCCTGGCCAAGTTCAACAAGGGCATCCGTTGAACAAGAGGCTCTTCTCCTGCGCAGCCATTGGCCTGCTGATGTTGGCCGGCTGCGACGGGGCGTTCACCAAGGCTCGGAAGACGGTCTATGCGCCGACGGAGGAGGGGCTGACCCTCATCTACGAGGACATGACCCTGCCGTCCGCCCAGCGGTTCCAGGAGCGGCTGCAGCGGCGGATCTCCGCCTCCAGTGATACCCCGGCAGGCCGCCGTGTGACGATCACCTACACGACGTTCAAGAACAACTTCTCCGCCGACTTCGTGAGCAAGGACGGCGGGTGGACGCTGATGCGGGGGGATAAGCCGGTGGCCACGATGCTTCCGGAGGGGTTTCCGGACCGGGTGAGCCACTGGGAGGACCCGGAGCGCGGGACGACCTTCCGGGTCGTGGCGCGCGGGGCCATCCAGAACCCCAACCTGCAGCTGCCTGAAGACTTCGACCGGATCGGGATCTGGGTGGAGATGGAGTCCCGCACCGGGCTGAGGCAGCGCATCTTCTATCTTCCGCGCGTCGGGGAGACGGAGAGCCGGATCCTCAAGGACGGCGTGTGGGTGCTGAATCAACAGCTGGTCTCCCGCGGCTTCACGGATGCGCCGCCCGTGTCGGATCAAGAGGCGAAACCCTGAGCAGTTCCCTGGGAGCTTGAATGAGCAAGGAAAAGGTCGAAATGGTCCTGCCCGAAGGCGCCGCCAAAGGCGGCATCCGGGACAACGTGGAGGTGGTCTGCTTCGCGATCCTCCTGATCATGTTCTTCAAGACCTTTGTGGGGCAGCAGTTCACGATCCCCACGGCCTCCATGCGCAACACGCTGATGATCGGCGACCACCTGCTGGTGAACAAGTTCATCTTCGCCATCCCCCAGTGGGACTGGGAGGCCAAGCTCTTTCCCATGCGCCACGTGGATCGCGGTGACATCATCGTCTTCCGCTATCCCATGGACCGGGACTACGACTACGTGAAGCGCTGCATCGCCCTGCCCGGCGACAAGGTGGAGATCAAGGACAAGCGGATTTACATCAATGGCACCCAGGCCACCGGCGAGTGGGAGCACCACATCCTCCGGGGCGAGGAAGGCCCTGTGGCGGGTCCATGGCCGCCGACCCGCAGCACGGAAGCGACCACGGAGATCAATGCCGCGGCCGGCGCACCTTTGCGCGCCACCATCACGCCCACACCCTTCGGAACATGGCCCTTTGGGGAGAACGACTACCTCACCATGGATCGGCAGGGGCAGGCGCCCCTGGGCGCCGAAAATCCATGGAAGGACAACCTCGGCCCCATCACCGTGCCCGAGGGCCATGTCCTGGCCCTGGGAGACAACCGCGACAACAGCAGCGACAGCCGCTACTGGGGCTTTCTGCCCATCGACCACCTGCGCGGGCGTCCCTTCCTGATCTGGTGGAGCTACCGCGAAGGCGGCAACGATGACACTAGCGCCAGCGTGCCGGAAGGTCCGACGGGCGTGATCAAGAACTTCATCGACGGCGCGCGCTACTTCTTCGTGCGCACCCGCTGGAACCGGTCGGGGCATCTGCCCCGCTGACCATGGCTGATCGCGGAGTCGTCGCCGGCATCCTCCTCCAGGCCCTGGGTGAGGATGCCGGGCTGGTGCTCGTGGGGGGAGCGGTGCGCGACCTCTGTCTGGGCCGGTCCGGAGGGGATCTGGATGTGGCGACGGCCCTGCTCCCGGAGGAGGTCATGCGCCGCGCCAAGGCTGCGCGGCTGCGCGTGATCCCCACGGGCCTCCAGCACGGCACGGTGACGGTGCTCGTGGAGCACCAGCCCATCGAGCTCACCACGTACCGCGGGGACGGCCCCTACCTGGACGGGCGCCACCCGGCCCACGTTACCCTGGGCGTGGCGTTGGAAGAGGACCTGGCCCGCCGGGACTTCACGGTGAACGCGATGGCCCTCCCCCTGGCCAAGACGGCTGTGGCGGACTGGGACTGCCATCTCATCGATCCCTTCGGTGGGCGGAGGGATCTGGAGTCGAAGCTGCTCCGGGCCGTGGGCGATCCGCTCCAGCGCTTCGCGGAGGATGGTCTGCGCCCACTGCGGGCCTGTCGCTTTGCCTCCCAGCTGGGCTTCGAGGTCGAACCTGCCACCCTGGCCGCCATCCCGGAGCGGATCGATGTGGCCCGGAAGGTCTCCCTGGAGCGCGTCTTCACGGAGCTGGACAAGCTGCTGCGCGGGCAGGATCCGGCCCGTGGCCTCCGCCTGCTGGAGCGCACGGGCCTGCTGGACCTCTGGCTCCCGGAGCTGAGGCCCCTGATCGGCTGCCCCCAAAACCATCACCACCTCCTGGATATGTGGGAACACACGCTGCTCACCTTCGCAGCGGAGCCGACGGCGAGTGCGGACTTGCGCTGGGGCCTGCTTCTCCACGACAGTGGCAAGCCCGAGACACGCAGCGTGGATGATGAAGGCGAGGTCCACTTCTATGGGCACGAAGCTGTTTCGGCCCGGATCGCTGTGGACGTGCTGACCCGCCTTCGAGCCTCCAATGCCCTGATGGATGCGGTGAAGGGTCTCATCCTGCGCCACTGCGAGCACCCGGTGGGAGGCTGGAGCGACGCGGCCTACCGCCGTCTTCTGAAGCGGCTGGTGGCGGATGGTGTTTCGCCCGATGCCTGGCAGCTCTTCCGTCTGGCGGACCAGTATGGCAAGGGCTGGAAAGCCTGCGGACGCACGCCGGATGGCCGCACCGGAGACCAATGGTGGCTGGACGTGCAACAGGAATGGCAGGTGATCCTGGCACGCCTCGCGGCCGTCCGCTGCACGGCCCTGACTGCCAAGGAGCTGGCCCTCGACGGGCATGCCCTCATGACTCTGGCGGGGCGGAAGGGCGGTCCCTGGATGGGAAAGCTCCAAGATCACCTGCTGGAGGCGATCCTGGAGGATCCAGAGGTCAACCGGCCGGACCGACTGGAGCCCCTGGTGCGCGCTTGGCTCGAAGCGAATCCGTGACTACTTCAGCGAGGCGCGCAGGGCCGAACTGATCCCTTGCAGCCCGCCCCTCAGCTCGGGCAGGGTGGGCCAGCCGAAGCCCAGGCGGAAGTGGCGGCGGGACTGCTCGAACCAGTGGCCGGGGCCCAGGTAAGTGCCGAAGTCCATGGTGAGCTTGCGGTAGAAGGCGTCCACGTCCACGGGCACCTCGGGCTTGATGCGGGGGAAGCAGACGCAGCCGCCCCTGGGCTCCACCCACTCCATCAGTTCCTCCTGGGCCATCCAGGCCTTCGTGATGGCAAGGGCCTCTTGGATGCGGCCGGTGATCTCGGGCAGCCAGACGTCCCGCTGGCGCAGGGCCTGGAAGGCGATCTCTTCGTCCACCACGCTGCCGCAGATGCCGATCTGCTCCTTGGCGCCCAGGAAGGTCTCCATGAGCGCCTGGTCGCGGCACAGCAGCCAGCCTGTGCGGATGCCTGGGATGCCATAGGTCTTGGAGAGGGACGAGACACTGATGGCCCGGTCGCTGAGGGTGGCCGCGCAGGGCAGGGGGCCGCCGAAGGTCATCTCCCGGTAGGTCTCGTCCACCAGCAGGCGGCAGCCCGCCTTTTCGACGATGGCCACGAGGCGACGGAGGTCTGCCTCACTCATCATCTGTCCCGTGGGGTTGTGGGGCACGGTGACACTCACGTACTTGGTGTGGGGCGTCATGAGCGCCGCCAGCTTGTCCACATCGATCTTCCACTGCTCCTCGAAGGTGAGGTCCAGGTAGCGGATGTCCGCCTGGATGGCCCGGGGTGTGAAGATGTTGGTGGCGTAGTTGGGGCGGATCACCACCAGCTCGTCGCCCTTCTCCAGCAGCGTCGTGGCAATGATGAAGAGGGCCTCCGCGGCACCGAAGGTCACCAGGACCTCGCTGGACTGCACGCCGCTGGCCGAGGCGATGACCTCCACCAGCCCCCGGTGGCCTTTGTGCTCCCCGTAGAGCAGCAGCAGGTCGTCCAGCTTGATGCCTACTTCGCTCAGCGTCCGGTCCCGGACGGAGCTTTCGGAGAGGTTGTACTTGATCTTGTCGTACCCGTATTCCTCCGGGGACTCGACCTCGATGGGCATGCGCTCGTACTTCATGGTGGCTCCTGTCAGAAATGGCGGTGGATGGCGAGCGCGAGCTGCACGTCTTCCAGCCCCAGGCCCACGGAGCGGAAGAAGCAGTGCCGTTGGTAGTCGGGAAGGGGGGCGCGACCGCAGACGAGCGATCCCAGGTCGCCGCGGATGGCCTCGGGGGACCAGCCGTGCGCGTGAGCCAGCACCATCTCGCCGGCGGTGGACGGGGTCGTGTCCCGGCAGTCGCAGTAGGTGTCCATGTCCAGTAGCGAGATGGGCGGCACTTCGTGGGCCTTCGGAGCGTTCGTGCTGATGGAGGTGATGAGGGCCGGCTTCGCGAGGCTTGCGGGATCCAGCACCGGCGAGCCCGAGGAGGTGCAGAGCATCACCACATCGGCGTCCTCCACGGCATGGGGCAGGTCGGTGGCGATCTCCACTGCCTCCGGCAGCTTCGAGCGGAGCCCATCCGTGCTGAGGGACCAGATCCGGACCTGCTGCCACGGCCGCAAGGGCAGCGCGTACTCCAGGTGGGCGAGGGCCACGGGTCCGCTGCCGATGACGGCAAGCTTCCGGGCGTCCTTCCGGGCGAGCAGGTCAACGGCCAGGGCCGTGGTGGCCGCCGTGCGCTCGGTGGTGAGGGCATGGGCATCGCAGAGTTGGAGCGGCTGTCCCGTCTCCATGCTCATCAGCAGGGTGTGGGCCGTGATGATGGGCCTGCCGTCGGTTTTCAGGTAGGGCGACACCTTGAGGCCGAAGACCTGCTCGCGGGCCAGTATGCCCGCGTAGGTGATGAAGTCGCCTTTCCCCTCGGGAAAGAGCGTGAGCGTCTGCGGCGGCTGTGTGGCTTGGCCTTCGCCGAGGGCACGGAACAGGTCGCGCATGGCGCCCAGCACATCGAGGCCCAAGAGGCGCTCTTGCACTTGCTCAGCATTCAGTACGACGGGGGCAGGGATCTTCATGGCCGCATCTCCGCCAGGAACTCGGAGGTCTTCGCGAGGCCTTCCTTGAGCACCGCAGGATTGTTCGCATAGCCGATCCGCACATAGCCTTCCATGTCCAACACGCTCCCCGGCGTGAACATGACCCCCTTGGATTCCAGGAGCCGCACGCAGAAGTCCCGCGAGGGCAGATCGAAGGCGTACTTCAGCAGGGCTGTGGTGCCGGATCTGGGCTTGAGCCAGGAGATGGCGGGTTCCTTCGCCACCCAGGCCTCCAGGATGGCGAGGTTGCCCTGGGTGATGCGACGGCTGCGGGCCAGGACGGCCTCGCGGTGCTCCAGGGCGATGGCGGCGAAGAAATCGTCGAGCATGCCCACGCTGATGGTGTTGTAGTCGCGATGGATGGCGACCGCATGGATCAGCTCGCGCGGACCGGCGATCCAACCCAGGCGCAGACCCGCCAGGGAATAGGACTTGGACATGCTGCCGGTACTGATGCCCCTGTCGTAGAGATCGGTCATGGACTCCGTGAAGCCGGTGCCTTCCTGGTCGATGCCGCGATAGACCTCGTCGCAGAGCACGTAGGCGCCGCAGCGGTCGGCGATGGCCGCGATCTCGCGCAGACAGGCGCCGTCCATCAGCGAGCCGGTGGGGTTGTTGGGATTGTTGATGGCGATGAGCTTCGTCCGGTCGCCGGCCAGGCGCTTCAGCTCATCGAGATCGGGCAGGAAGCCGTTCTCCTCGCGCAGCCGCAGGATGCGGACATCTGCGCCGTAGGACTCGGGGATGGAGTAGTGCTGCTGGTAGGTGGGTAGCACAGAGATCACGCGGTCCCCCGGCTCAGCCAGGGTCTCGTGGACGAGGGCGTTGGCGCCGATGGCGCCGTGCGTGATGATGATGTCCTCCCGCTTCCGCGTGGCGTAGAGCGAAGCGACCGCGTCCCGCAGGCGGTCCGAGCCCTCGATGGCGCCGTAGGTGAGCTTCATGGGCAGCAGCTCTTCGAGGATGGTCTCCTTGAGTCCTGCTATTTCCAGCAGCTGTTCGACTTTCAGCGACTCGACGCAGGTCTCCGCCAGGTTGTAGCGGCACCTGGTCTCGTAGGCGTTCATCCAGATCTCGACGCCGAATTCTCTGATCTTCATGGCTGCCTCCTAGCGGCTCTTGCGTTCCAGGAACCGCTGGAAGGCCTCCAGCGCGGGCTCGGGATCGATGCGCCCCACGCCCACGCGGAAGCGGTCCTTCGGCGTCTCGGCGAGGCTGGAGCGGAAGAGGCTGGCCGGGGCGAAGAAGACGCCCTCCTGCTCCACCAGCTCCTGGCAGAAGGTCTCCACGCCCTCCGCACCCTTGTAGCGGGGGAAGCAGATGCAGCCGCCCTGGGGGTGTTCCCACTCGAAGAGGTCCGGCCACTGCGCGAAGAAGGCGTCGAAGAGCGGAAGGTTGCGGGCGATGATGGCGCGGTTCCGGGCCTGGATGGCCTCGCCGTGCTTCAGGGCCAGTGTCGTGAGGAACTCGCCGGGGGCGGAGTTGCAGATGGAGGTGTAGTGCTTGCGGCGCTCCAGGCGCGCCAGCAGGGCGCGATCGCGGGTCGCCAGCCAGCCCACCCGCAGGCCCGCCAGGCCGTACGACTTCGACATCACGTTCAGCGACACGGCGGTGGGCGAGAGGTCCGCCGCCTGGGTCAGCTGCCGGGCGGGATCCAGCTCCAGCCCGCGGTGCACCTCGTCGCAGAAGAGGCGGATGCCGCGCGCCTCGCAGAGATCCACGAGGGCCTGGAACGTGGCATGGTCCGGCACCGCGCCCGAGGGATTGTTGGGGAAGTTCACGGCCACGAGGCGCGTGGTGGGGCGCAGCAGCTTCTTCATCTCGTCCAGGTCCAGGGCCCAGCCGTTCTCGGGTCGCAGCACCAGCCCCGACACCTGGGCACCGGTCGCCAGCGCCACGGTCTCCATGGACTGGTAGTTGGGCACGCTGAGGACGATGTGGTCGCCGGGGCCCGCCGCTTCCTGCATCAGCCAGAAGAGGCCCTCCTCCGCGCCGGCATAGGCCAGCGTGTCTCCGGGCTGGAGGTTCTCGTAGGTGCCTGCGATGGCTTCCCGCAGCTCCTCCCCGCCCCAGGTGGGGACATAGCCCAGGCCAAGCCGGCTGAAGGCCTCGCGATCCTCCTCGGTGCCCAGTTCCAGCAGCTCGGCGAGGCTCATGCTCTGGGCGTCGGAAGCCGTCAACACATGCTTGGCAGCGAACTCCCAGCGGCTGAAGTAGACCTCCAGATGGAAGTCGGGAAGCGTGATCATGCGGTCACCTCTTTGAGCAGGGAATAGATGGTGGCCCTGGAAACACCGAGGGCCAGAGCCGCGTGGTTCGCGGCCTGACGGGTGGCGAACAGGCCTTTGTCATTGAGGAGCTTCACCAGGGCGAGCCGGTCCGGCCGGGTGAGCCGATCGCGGCGCAGGTGGCGCGCACGGCAGGCCTCGTCGATGACCAGGGCGATCTCCTCCCGCCAGTCGCGGCTGAAGAGCTCCGGGGGTCGAGGGGCCACCGGAGCGGCGAAGCGCGTCATCAGCTCGGCCACGCCTTCCAGCGGCGAGCGGTCGAAGTTCACGCACATCAGGCCGCGGCGAGCGCCTTTCTCGTCCACCAGGACCGCACTGACGGAGGTCAGGTTCCGCCCATCCGGCAGGACCTTGGCATAGGGGCCGAAGACGCCCCGTTCGCGGATATCTGCCGGCAACTCCGAAAGCAGCGCAGGATCCCCCACCTTGCGTTTCGAGAAGGGGTTCCAGAGGGCGACGATGCGGTCGCTGGCCAGGTCATGCACGGCCACCTCCGCGTAAGGGTGGAACAGGCGGGCGATGGCTTCGGCGATGGGGGCATAGGCCGTGAGCCATCCGGGGGAAGTTGGTTTCGCCATGGTTGCTCCGCTCAAATCAGCATCCGGCCTTCAAGCATCACGACACCGCCTCCGCCGATCCAGATCGTGAAATCCTCCGAGGTGCGATGCTCGATCGTGATCTCGATGACGGATGGCATGTTCACGATGTGCCCTTGCTCCGCCCGGAGCAAACCGTCCTGTGCGGTCATGCCACCGAACTTCGCAAGGTAGGCTCCCAGGGCGCCGGTCCCGTTGCCGCAGGCGGGATCCTCCAGCCCTTCACGGGGACAGATGTTCCGGGTATGAAGGTCCATTCCTGGCCGGTAGGTTTCCAGGCAGAAAAGCTGTGCCTCTCGCAGGCCGAGGGCTCGACAGTAGTCGCGCAGCTCGGCCACGCGGCACCTGACGCGCATGAGGGCTTCCAGTGACCGCAGCGGTGCGACCAGATGTCCGAGCCCGGCATCGACTCCGATGATCGGAAGATCCGGCAGGAAGTCCTCGGTGGAGATGCCGAACACGTCGGCGACTTTCTCCCGGTCCGTGATGATCTCCGTGAAGCGCGGCGCGGGCTGCTGCATCGACACGCGGAGTCGGCCTCCTGCAGGTTCGATGCGGATTTCCTGCTTGCCGGCCAGGTTGCTCTGCGTGAAGCGACTCGGCTCGGCGACCGTGATGGCGCCCAGGAATCCCAGGGCTGTCCAGGCGGCGATGGTGGGATGACCCGCCACCGGCACTTCATGCTCGGGCATGAAGTACCGCAGATGGTAATCGACTCCGGGTTCCGGCGAGGGATAGAGGAAGACGGTCTTCACCAGATTGAGCTGGCGAGCGATGGGAAGGAGATGCTCCTCGGGGATCCCGCGCGCATCCGGGAACACCGCAGCGGGGTTTCCGGTGAAGGGCTCGTCGCCAAAGGCATTGACGACGATGAAACCAGGGCTCGCGGAGGTTCCGTCTGGCGTGCGACTCGGCTGGCTATGTGAATACGTCCCGTCCATGACAAAACAATATGTCCAAATTGGAAAAAGTGTCAATCATGGTTTTCGCATAGGGGTCATGCCTTGCCCTTCATGCCATCCTCAGATCCATGCACCTCGAACACATCGAAATCGTGAATTTTCGCGGCATCTGCCGCTTGAACATCGATCTGGAAAACGAGACGACGGTGCTGTTCGGGGAGAACGCCTGGGGCAAGACCAGCCTGGTGGAGGCCCTCTCCAGCGTGCTGGGCAATCGACCCCTGACCGAGGCGGATTTCTATCGCATAACCCTCGGCAAGGCGCCCATCGCCCGGCGTCTGGGCATCACCTTGCGCTTCGGCGGCACGCCCCTGGCGGATCTCGAGCAGGCGGGCTGGCGCGACGAGCGCGGCGCCTTTCACGTGGCCCTCGCCATCAGCGCCAAGCGGGTGGTCCGGGGGCGGATTCGCATCACGCAGCGCTTCCTGGGGCCCGATGGACGGGAGCTTCTGCTCGCAGGCCCCGAAGCGAGCCGTTTGGCGGAACACCTGGTGAAGGCCCATCCCCTCCTCGTCTTCCGCGAGCTGCGCCTCGCGGACTGGATGCTGGCGCCCGTGGCCGCCCATGGTACGGAGATCAGGGAGGATCCAGCCGAGGCGGTGGGTCGCATCTTCGAGCGCATGCTCACCTCCCCCCATCAGGTGCATCCCGATGAGCTGAGTCGCGGACTGGAGGCCCTGCACCGACTGGCGGAGCGGCGTCCTGATCTCTTCCGCAGCCTGCCGGCCGCCACAGGCCAGCACCTGAGGCGCGCCCAGGACATGGCGGACACACCCCTGAACATGCACGACGGCAAGACGCTGGGCGACCTTGCGAGCCGCGCTGGAGCAGGCATGCGCCAGGTGGCGCTGCTGGCTCTCATGGGCGCCATGCTGAAAGCGGAGGCCGAAGCGCCCCGTGTCCAGGGCGCCCAGCCCATCCTGGTATTGGAGGATCCCGAGACCCACCTGCACCCCATCCAGCTGGCCACGGCATGGAACCTCATCTCCCAGCTGCCCGTGCAGAAGCTCGTCACCACCACCCGGGGCGAGCTGCTGGCAGGTCAGCCCAGCCGGGCCCTTCGCCGCCTGGTGCGCCGACCCGACCACGTGGAGGTGTTCCCCCGGGAGCAGCGGGCCATGAGTGCGCACCATGCGCGACGGGTGGCCTTCCACGTCCGCACCCACCGCGCCGAGGCCCTGTTCGCCCGGGGCTGGCTGCTGGTGGAAGGAGAGACCGAGGCATGGCTGATCCCTGAGCTGGCCCGCATCTGGGGCTTGAACTTTCCCCTGGAAGGCATCTCCTGCGTGGAGTTCGCCCAGGCGGGCCTGGCGCCGCTCATCGCCTTCGCGGATCGCTTCGGCATCCCGTGGCACGTTCTGACGGATGGAGACGAGGCCGGGCGCAGTTACGTGGCGAAGACGCGCCATCTGTTGAAGGGACGCAGTGAAGCACGCCATGTGACCCAGCTTGCAGATAAGGACATCGAACATGCCCTCTGGCAGGCGGGCTACGACGACGTCTTCCGTAGTGTGGCCCACTGGTGGCAAGGACCGCAGGACGCGGCAGCGATCATTCCCCGCGCCATCCATCGTGCGACCAAGCCTGGCCTCGCCCTTGAACTTGCCGAGGCCGTGGGCCAGCGTGGTCCGGCAGGGGTGCCGCCGGCATTGCGGAAGATGTTTGCCATGTTGAGGAGGATGGCCCAGCGCTAGACGCCTGCGGCCCTGAAGGCACCGGCGACGATCTCCTGCGCCTCCTGCTTCAGGGCATCCAGGTGGGTCTGTCCCTTGAAACTCTCGGCGTAGATCTTGTAGACATCCTCGGTGCCTGAGGGCCGCGCGGCGAACCAGCCGTTCTCGGTGATCACCTTCAGGCCGCCGATGGAGGCGCCGTTGCCGGGGGCCTTGGTGAGCTTGGCCAGGATGGGCTCGCCGGCGAGCGTCGCGGCGCTGACCTGCTCGGGGGAGAGCTTCGCGAGCACCTTGCGCTGGTCGGCATTGGCCACGGCGTCCATGCGCTCGTAGAGCGGGGTTCCGAAGCGTTCCGTCAGCTCGCAATAGTGCTGCCCGGGGTCCTTCTGCGTGGTGGCGGTGATCTCGGCGGCCAGCAGGCTGAGGATGATGCCGTCCTTGTCCGTGGTCCACACGGAGCCATCCTTGCGCAGGAAGGAGGCCCCGGCGCTCTCCTCGCCGCCGAAGCCGAAGGAGCCGTCCACGAGCCCGGGCACGAACCACTTGAAGCCCACGGGCACCTCCGCCACGCGGCGCCCCAAGGCGGCGCCCACGCGGTCGATCATGGAGCTGCTCACCAGGGTCTTGCCGATGGCCGCGTCCTTCCGCCAGCCCGTGCGGGTCTGGAAGAGATACTGGATGGCCACGGCCAGGTAGTGGTTGGGATTCATGAGGCCCACGCTGGGGCACACGATGCCGTGGCGGTCGAAGTCGGGATCGTTGCCGAAGGCGATGTCGAAGCGGTCCTTGAGCGCCACCAGACCCGCCATGGCCTGGGGCGAGGAGCAGTCCATGCGGATCTTGCCGTCCTTGTCCACGCACATGAAGCCGAAGGTCGGATCGTAGTGGCCGTTCAGCAGCTCCAGCTTCAGGCCGTACTTCTTGGCGATGGGCTCCCAGTAGCCCAGGCCCGAGCCGCCCAGGGCATCGGCTCCCAGGCGCAGGCCGGCGTTGCGGATCGCCTCCAGGTCGATGACGTTCGCCAGGTCCTCCACGTAGGGCGTGATGAAGTCGAAGGGGTGGATGCAGGCCGCCTGCAGGGCCCTTCCGATGGGCAGCCGCTTCACCTCGCGGTTGCCGGCCCGCATCAGCTCGTTGGCCTTGGCGGCCACCCAGTCCGTGATGTCCGTGTCGGCGGGACCCCCGTTGGGGGGGTTGTACTTGATGCCGCCGTTGTCGGGGGGATTGTGGGAGGGCGTGATGACGATGCCATCCGCCAGATCGGTGGTCCTGCCCTTGTTCCAGGCCAGGATGGCCCGCGACACGGAGGGCGTGGGCGTGAAGGCGCCATCCTTGGCCACCATGGTCTCCACGCCGTTGGCAGCCAGCACTTCCAGAGCCGTGACCTGCGCAGGCTCAGAGAGAGCGTGGGTGTCCTTGCCCAGGTAGAGGGGGCCTGTGACCCCCGCCTGCTTCCGGTGGAGGCAGATGGCCTGCACTACGGCGAGGATGTGCGCCTCGTTGAAGGAGGCGTTCTTCGAGCTGCCACGGTGCCCCGAGGTGCCGAAGACCACCTGGCTGCGGGCCTCGGCGGAATCGGGCTGCACCGTGTAGTAGGCGCTCACCAGCGCGGGGATGTCGGGGAGGATGGACTTCGGGGCAGGTTGGCCGGCGAGGGGGTGCATGCGATCCTCCTTGGTGTTCGGTTATGTCCTGTCGATGAGGGCCACCGCCTGGGCTGCGAGGCCTTCGCCCCGGCCCGTGAAGCCGAGCTTCTCCGTGGTGGTGGCTTTCACGTTCAGGTCCTCGGTGGGAATGTCGAGCAGGGGCGCGATGCGCTCCCGCATGGCCTGGCGGTGCGGGCCGATCTTGGGGCGCTCGCCGATGAGGCAGACGTCGGCGTTCACCACGCGCCATCCTCGATCGCGCAAGCTGCCCACGACATGCTCCAGGAGCTTCGTGCTGTCCGCGCCCTTGAAGGCGGGATCCGTATCCGGGAAGTGCTGGCCGATGTCGCCCAGGCCCGCCGCGCCCAGCAGTGCGTCCATGAGGGCGTGCACCATGACATCCGCATCGCTGTGTCCGGCGAGGCCGCGGTCATGGGGGATGGTCAGGCCCATGAGGACCAGGGGGCGCCCGTCCTCGGGCGCTGCGAAGCGGTGGACGTCGAAGCCCTGGCCGACGCGCATCAGGACACCTCGGCGTTGAGGACCTTGATGCGGTCCGTGGTGTCCTCGCCGGCGCCCCTGGGGCCGCTCTGGTCCGGAATCTGCAGGGTGACCCGGGTGCCGGTGCCTTCCTCGCTGGTGACCTCGACGGTGCCGCCATGCTCCTCGACGATCTTCTTCACCGTGGCCATGCCCAGGCCGGTGCCCTTGGTCTTCCCGTGGCTGAAGAAGGGCTCGAAGATGCGCTTGATGACCTTCTTCGGGATGCCCTTGCCATTGTCCTCCAAGGAGATACGGATGCTGTTCGCGTCCCGCTCCCAGCTGAGGACGATGCAGCCGGCGGTCTGGGCGCCCATGGCGTCCAGGGAGTTCGCCAGCAGGTTCTCCACGACCCGGGCGAAGCGGTGCCGGTCGAGGTTCGCCTTACAGGCGGGACCTTGGCACTTCACGACGACGCCAAGCTCCTGGGCCCGGGGCTTCAGGGGCTCGATCAGCGCACCCATGTAGGTCTCAAGGTCCACGATCTCCCGCTTGGGCTCCCGGATCTTGGAGTAGTCCAGCACATCGGTGCTGAGCTGGCTGAGGCGCTCCACGGCTCCCAGGATCTGCTCCACGTGGTGCTGGACCTTCGGGTCGCTGTTCTGGGCGCCCAGCATCTGCGTGTGGCCGGCCACCACGAAGAGCGCGTTCTTGAAGTCGTGGACGATGGAGCTGGCGACCTGGCCCACGGTGGCCAGCACCTGGTTGCGCAGGCTCTCCTCGGAGAGCCGGGTCCGCTCGATGGCGATGGCGCAGAGGGAGACGATGGCCTCGAAAGTGGCCCGGTCCACGGGCTCGGTGACGATGCGCCGGCTGTCCAGGTAGACCACCCCGATGCACTTGCCCTGGACCATGAGGGGCAGGCACAGGATCGTCTTCAACTGCAGGTCCAGGATGGACTGCTGGGCCATGAGGCCTTCGTCGGCCGAGACATTGTGGATCCAGATGGGTTCGCCCTGCTCGAAGACCCGCTTGACGCTGGACATGGAGAGGTGGATGTCCTTTTCCATGTTCGCGCCCAGGTTGCGCAGGACCTTCACCTCCAGGTCACCCCCCTCGGGGAGCATGATGAAGCCGCGGTCCGTGCTGGAGATGGTCAGGAGCCGCTCCAGGGACTGTTCCAGCAGGTCGTCCAGCTCGATCTCGCCCGTGAGCAGGTGGGCGGTCTGGAGAATGGCCTGGAGGTTCACTTCGGAGGAGAAGGCCTTCTCGGCCTTGAGGGTCAGGAAGTAGGCCCCGTCCGCCAGGCGCAGGGTGGTGCCCGGTTCCCACTTGGAGCGCTGCAGGCGGGCCTCTTCCAGGTAGGTCCCATGGGAGGAGCCCAGGTCCTCCACCCACCACTCGCCGTCCAGGGGTTCGATGCGGAGGTGGTTGCGGCTCACCATGCTGTCGGACAGGACGATGTCGCTCTGGCTCTGCCGGCCCAGGACCAGCGGGCGGTTGATGGGAATCGTCCGCTCGAAGCCGTGCCGGTCGCGAATCGAAATGGAGTGCCGATCTGACACATGCCCCCCCGTGGAGCGGGAACCGATGGGTGGACCGGGCAGCCGGTCCGTTCCTGGATTTCTCACTAACCAAGGTAGCCGCTCCAGGACTGGACACAAGCCCAGGGTCCGTGAGGCAATGGAGGCTCATGATGGACGTGCACCGCAATCCCGACCTGGACCCCAGCGAGCGCGAGGAGGTCTTCGAATACTCGCTTCGCCCCCAGCGGCTGGCCGAGTACATCGGGCAGGAGAAGGTGAAGGCCCGGCTGGAGATAGCCCTCCTGGCCGCCAAGCGCCGGGGGGATGTCCTGGACCATGTGCTGCTCTTCGGTCCTCCGGGGCTGGGCAAGACCACCCTGGCCCATGTGCTGGCCAACGAGATGGGCGCCCCCTGCAAGGTGATCCAGGCCCCGGCCCTGGAGAAGAAAGGCGACCTGGCCGCCATCCTCACGAACCTTGAGGACGGCGAGTTCCTCTTCATCGACGAGATCCACCGGCTGCCGCCTGCCATCGAGGAGATGCTCTACGCGGCCATGGAGGACCGGAAGCTGGACATCCTCATCGGCCAGGGGCCCAGCGCCCAGACCCTGAAGGTGGACCTGCGACCCTTCACGCTGGTGGGTGCCACCACCCGGGCAGGCCTCCTCTCGAAGCCGCTCCATGACCGCTTCGGCATGGTCCATCGCCTCGACTACTACACCCGTGAGGACCTGGCCATCATTGCAAGCCGCAGCGCCCGTGTATTGGGCGTGGAGATGGCGCCCGAAGGCGCTGATGCCATCGCCCGCCGCTCCCGGGGCACCCCGCGCATCGTCAACCGGCTGCTGAGGCGATGCCGGGACTATGCGGAAGTGAGGGGGCAGGGCGTCATCACACCGGATATTGCAGACGCCTGCCTGACCCTGCACGAAGTGGATGGCCTCGGCCTGGATGGCCTCGACCGGGCCTACCTGGAAGCCCTCTGCAGCAAGTTCCGGGGCGGGCCCGTGGGCGTACGCACCCTGGCAGCTGCCCTCGGCGAGGTCGAAGGCGATGCCCTCGAGGATCTGGTGGAACCCTACCTCATGCAGATCGGGTTCCTGGATCGCACGCCACAGGGTCGGAGAGCCACCGACAGCGCCTACAACTACCTCGGCCTGAAGCAGGACCAGGGCCCGCTGTTCCGGTAGCGGCGTGCTCTTTCCTCAGCGATGGGCGGCGGAGCGGATCAGGGGCCGTCGCGAAGCACCACCAGGGTTGTCTTGGTCGCGTCGAGGTCCTCGCGGCTGGTGACCAAGCGGAAGGTCTCTTCGCGCGTCTGGGTCACGACCCGCTTCACCGCCTCGAGCGTCGTCCAGTCCGGATGCGTCGGCAGGGCCAGAGCGGGCTTGAGCTGGTCCAGGATGGCGAGGGTGTTCTCCTTGGAGAAGCCATAGGTGGGCTGGTGCTCCATCATGAGGAACACGATGTCGATCTTCCCCAACGCCTTGAGCTGGACATCTGTCAGCCGGGGCTGGCAGATATCCCCCATGTGGGCGATCCGCAAGCCATCGACCTCGTATACGTAGATCACGTTGGTGGGCTTGAGCGGGTCGATCTCGCCTGCCGAATGGGTACTTGCGATGCCGGTGACCGTGACATCCTTCACGGTGAACGTTTCCACGGCATGGAGCGATTTCCTGGCTTGGCTCCTCTCATAGAAGGACGCGTCGTTATGGTCGAAGTCCTTGTGGGAGGAGGTGATCACATCGGCCTGGATGCCTTCTGCCACCTGGTAGGGATCGGCCACGATCACCGTTCCCTGCGTGGAGATGATCATGTAGGACGTCTGGAACCGCATGTCATGGTTCGCTCGGCTGATGATGGTCTTGCCCGTGCCATTGGCGATCAGGCTTTCCGCTGCGCCTGCGCGGAGATGCCACCCCAAGGCGAGGCAGGCAAGGGCGATGAGCGTTCCCGAACCCATCCGCATGGGCTCCTCCGGAGGATGGATCGCGAGTATTCTCCGGTTCCAGCGCGAGGTCAAGCCTTGGCCGCTTCCACTTCCTCGATGGTGCGAGGCCAGGACTTGCCCAGGACCCGGTGGCCGGTCTCCGTGATGAGGACGTTCTCCTCGATGCGCAGGCCGCTGAAGTCGCGATAGGGCGCGAGCCGGTCGTAGTGGATGAAGTCCGTGAATCTCCCTTCCGCCCTCCAGCGATCCATGAGCTGGGGAATGAAGTAGATGCCCGGTTCCACCGTCAGCACGAACCCTGCCTGGAGCGGCCGGGCCAGGCGCAGGGATTTCAGGCCGAACTGGGTGCTCTTGGAGCGGCCTTCGTAGCCCACCCAGACTTCACCCAGGTTCTCCATGTCGTGCACGTCCAGGCCCATCATGTGGCCGACACCGCAAGGGAAGAACAGGGCGTGTGCACCTTGCTCGACGGCCTCGTCCAGGTCGCCTTTCATGAGACCGAGTTCCTTGAGTCCTTCCGCGATGGTCCGGCATGCCAGCCGGTGCATGTCCCGGAAGGGCACGCCGGGCTTCAGGTGCTCGACCACCGACAGGTGAGCCTTCAGCACGATCCGATAGATGTCCGCCTGCCGCGAGGTGAACTTCGGATCCACCGGGCAGGTGCTTGAGAGATCTGCGGTGTAGCGCATGGCGGTCTCGGCCCCTGCGTCCACCAGCAACATCTGACCGCTCTGGAGCGTGTTGCCATGTGAGTGGATGTGCAGGGTCTCCCCGTGGACGGTGGCGATGATGGGATAGCCGAGGTCCCCGCCGGAAGCGAGGGCGATCTCCGTGAGGCGGGCTGCGATCTCGGATTCCTTGGCGCCGGGCCGGGCCATCCGCATGGCTGCCAGGTGCATGTCCACCGTGACATCGACCGCCTTCTCAATCTGATCGATCTCATCGGCCTCCTTGACGGACCTCATCTCGATGATCGCCTGGACCAGATCCAGCGCCGCACGGGCATCCAGGCTCTCGAGCGGCAGCCCCAGCAACCCATGGAGCTTCAGTCGGTGCTCCGGGCGATACGGCGGCAGGAAGCGGACCGGACGCTCCTTGGCCTTCTGGAGGTAGGCTCCCAGGGCTGAAGCTGACGCGGTCTCCGCCACGCCAACCTTGGCAGCCAGCTCCGACACCGTGGGCAGGATGCCGGTCCACACGATGTCTTCGATGGACAGGTCGTTGCCGAAGACCACCGTGCGGTCCCGGTCCAGGTCGATCACCGCGGCATACCCGGGCTGATCGATGCCGAAGTAGTACAGGAAGGAGCTGTCCTGCCGGAAGGTGTATGCGTTGTCCGTGTAGTTCATCGGGCTGTCGTCGTTGCCTAGGAACAGCAGCAGACCGTCCCGGAAGCGACTCTTCAGGCGGTTGCGTCGATCGATGTAGACCTGGGTGGGGAACATGCACGGGCTCCATGGCAGGATTCAAGTCAGACCCCAGGCCTGGCGGGCCTCCGTGGGGAGGCCCGCACAGGAGCGGGGATGGACCGACGTTCGACTACTTCTTGATCGTGAAGTAGCTCTCGGGGACCTTGACGCTGGTGGCGCCCAGGTAGCCCTTGCCGAACACGTAGGTGTCCATGTAGACGAGCAGGAAGTTCTTGGACTTCACACCGGTGCTCATGTCGGTGTAGAGGGCGCCGTTCCACTTCGCGCCGGGCGTGTACTTGCCCAGGGCCTCAAAGAGGGCCTTGGTGTCCGTGACTTTGGCTTTGCCTTCGACCACGCGCTTGCCGAACTCACCCAGGCCGGCGGTGAGGGTGTAGCCCGTGCTGTAGGCCCAGGTGCCCACGCGGCCAGCGGCACCCTTGGCCTTGACTGCCGCCTCGACCTTCTTGACGATGGCGGGGAAGTCGCCCTTCTCGGCGGAGAGATCGAGACCCAGCGCGCCGGGGAAGCCCATCAGCGGGGACGCGGAGTCGGGCTCGACGAAGATGGCGTTCTTGTTGGCGATGATCTGCTTGATCAGGGGCTCGGTGTGGCCGTCATTGGTGCAGAAGAAGGCGACCTTTTCGCCATTGGGGCTGTACTTCTTGATCCATTGCGGAACCTTTTCCAGGATGAACTGCTGTGCGCCGGCCATGCCCACGTCAGAGGTGGGGTCAGGAGCGGTCTCGAAGGCGAACTTCAGCCCGAGGTCCTTGCAGGCCTGCTCCATGATGGCCCGACGACGGCCCAGGCCCTCATAGGACATATGACGGGGGAAGGAGATGTGCACGAAGGTCTTCGCTCCCAACTGCTTGGCACCCCAAGGAATGGTGTAACCGCGCGCAATGAAGTCCGCGTCCACGGCCAGGTCCACCGCCTTGGTGATCACAAGGGGATCTTCGTGGGGAAGGGCGCCCAGAAGGAGGATGTCGGGGCGCTTGGCGCGGATGCGCTTGTAGGCTTCGGCGGAGCCGGGAAGCGTGTTGCACGACACGATGACCTTCATGAGGGGATCGTCCGCGAGGGAGACCATGTTCGAGATCATGGTTTCCTGCTGGGACATGAAGTCGTCGGGCGTCGTGATGTGCCTGATGTAGCCACCGCTGGAAACGTTGCCGTATTCCTTGATGAGCTGCTCCGCACCACGGAGGTCGTCCTCCGCCTGGGAGACGGTCTCGGTGACAACACCGATGTGGAACGGCGCGGCGGCGAATGCCTTACCTGCGCTGAGAAGGAGCGCGACCGTTGGGATGAGCGCAACGGCCTTGGACAGGACCTTCATGAGGCCTCCTTTGGGATGGTGAAGAAGATATATGATATATCAGCACGGCGTGTCAATTCCAAAGTTCAAGAACGTGAACGGAGTCGGTCCATTGGAATGACGAACGCGCAGCTTTGAGTGAGTTGGAAGGAAGTATACGCACCTCCGCGCACCTCGAAGGCAACGTTTTCTGCGGGAGGGCTCGAAAGGATGGGAAGCGAGTCATGGTCGAGTGAACGAATCGCGATCCGATCGCTGGTCTCCGTGGTCCAGGCGACGACCCGGCCGCCATGCCTCAATTGAGTTCTTCGGTCCAGGGCTCGATCGAGGAGGGTCACCGTGGTGCTCGCAGAGGGACTCCCCTTCGGGCCGCAGGGCTGGCAGGCCCCGCCGCGGATCCGCCTCGACAGCCCACTGGGCTGTCTCTGCGGGTGGCTTTCGGGCCGCCATCCCTGATTCGAGTCCCTCTGCTGAGGATCCAAGGCTTTGAGGATTCTGGTGGTGCTCGCAGAGGGACTCGAACCCTCACGTTGTTCCCAACGGCGGATTTTAAGTCCGCTGCGTCTGCCATTCCGCCATGCGAGCGCAGTACCAGCCTATCCTGGAACCGGGCCCATTTGGAGGGTTGGACCGTTGGGGATGCGGGGAAGCAGAGATCGCTTGAGGGTGTTCATGGCGGTGGGGAGCTTGTCTCTCGCTCTCATGGCCGCGCCCAGCGTGCATGACCTGAAGGCGCAGTACCGCTTCTCCTGCTCGCAGTGCCACGGAGCGGATGGGAAGGCAAAGGGGCCAAGCGGGATCCGGCTTCCGGGCCGGGTGCTGGCGGACCGGGCCTGGCTGGCCAAGCAGGTGGACGAAGCGCTGATCGCGTCGATCCTGGAAGGGAAGGGCGCGATGCCGGGCTTCAAGCACAAGCTCTCTCCGGAAGAGGCCAAGCGCCTGCTGGCGGAGGTCATCCGGCCCATGGCCCGGCAGGTTCGTTAGTGCGTATCGGCAAGGAGCGTGTCCAAGTAATGGGAAGAGCCGCGCTGGAGCGACGGGCGAGCAGATCAAGGAAGACGAGGAGGAGGTAGCGGGTACTACCTTCGACGAGCCTGACGAAGAGCTGCGTGGC
>CAYZND010000005.1:21040-27500 GCA_964479495.1 uncultured Mesoterricola sp. | reverse complement strand
TCATCTCCATCACCGACGGCCAGATCTTCCTCGAGACGGACCTCTTCAACTCCGGTGTGCGCCCCGCGCTCAACGTGGGCATCTCCGTGAGCCGCGTGGGCGGTTCCGCCCAGGTGAAGGCCATGAAATCCATCGCCGGTTCCCTGAAGCTGGATCTCGCCCAGTACCGCGAGCTGGCCGCCTTTGCGCAGTTCGGTTCCGATCTGGACAAGGCGACCCTGGCCCAGCTGAACCGCGGACAGCGGCTGGTGGAGATCCTCAAGCAGCCCCAGTACAAGCCCATCCCGGTGGAGAAGCAGATCGCCATGATCTGGGTGGCCACGAACGGTTACCTGGATGACATCCCCGTGTCCGAAGTCCGCCGCCTCGAAGCCGAGCTGATGGACTACCTCGACATCAACGCACCGGACACCCTCAAGCGGATCAAGGAAACGGGACAGTTCTCCGACACAACCCGAGATGAGCTAAAGTCCCACGTCCTGGCCTTCAAGGAGACGTTCAAGGCCTCCCTCGGCCAGCCCGCCACCGTCGGAGCCTAACCCATGGCCGGTCTACAGGATATTCGCCGCCGGATCCGGTCGGTGAAGAACACGCAGCAGGTCACCAAGGCCATGAGCTTGCCTGGGTCGATCTCTTTCGGATTGGAGTAGATAGCCATGGCCGGTCTACAAGACATCCGAAGACGCATACGTTCTGTCAAGAACACCCAGCAGGTCACCAAGGCCATGAAGATGATCTCCGCGGTGAAGCTGCGCAAGAGCCAGGAGCGTCTGGTGGCCCTGCGACCCTACGCCACCAAGCTGCTCGAGGTGGTGCACAACGTCGTCAGCCATCTCCAGCAGGCGGAGAACGCCCCCGCAAGCCCTCTGGCCCAGGCCTTCCTGGCACCCCGGGAGGAAAAGCGCATCCGGGTGCTGGTCGTGGCCAGCGACAAAGGGCTGTGCGGAGGCTTCAACGCCAATCTCCTGAAGCTGGCGGACGCCTTCTGGCGCGAGCGCAAGCAGGATATCGTCCATCTGGATGTCGCCGGCAAGCGCGCCGCAGACTGGGCCCGGAAGCACGGCCTGAAGGCCCGGCGCGAGTTCATCTCCACCCCGCTCTCCGGCCTTCCGAAGATGGCCGCCGACGTGGCTGCGGAAGCGATCAGGCAGTACGAAGCGGACGAGATCGACGCGCTCTATGTGGTCTACAACTACTTCACCTCTCCCGTAAGCCAGACCCCCATGGCACTGAAGGTGTTCCCCATGTCCGTCGAGAAGAAGGCGGACACGCACAAGACAGAGGTGTCCCACCTGCTGGAACCGGACCCCGAGACCGTGCTGGAAGCCCTTCTTCCGCAGTTCGTGGAGACCGAGCTCATCCGCAGCCTGCTCGAGAGCAGCGCCTCCGAGCACGGCGCCCGCATGTCCGCCATGGACAAGGCCAGCTCCAACGCCGCCGAGATGATCGACCGGCTGACGCTCCACATGAACAAGATCCGGCAGGCCAGCATCACGAACCAGATCATCGAGATCGTGTCCGGCGCAAACGCATAAGCAGATTCCCTTCCGCATCCACGCAAACGAGGTTCCCATGTCCCAACAGCACACCGGCCGCGTGATCGCCATCGTCGGCCCCGCCGTGGACGTCGAGTTCGACGAAAACCACCTGCCCGAGATCATGTACGCCCTGGTCACCGACATCGTCGATGCCCAGGGCCAGAAGTCCACCGTGACGCTGGAAGTCCAGCAGCACCTGGGCGAGAACCGTGTGCGCTGCGTCGCCATGCAGCCCACGGACGGCATGATCCGCGGCCAGGTCGTGGTGGACACCGGCGCATCCATCCAGGTGCCCGTGGGTGGAGCGACCCTGGGTCGCATCATCAACGTGGTGGGCGAGCCCGTGGACGAGCGCGGTCCCGTGGACGCCACCATGACGCTTCCCATCCACCGCGAGGCCCCCAAGTTCGACGAGCTGAGCACGGCCACGGAGATGCTGGAGACAGGCATCAAGGTCGTGGACCTGCTGGAACCCTACGCCAAGGGCGGCAAAACGGGCCTCTTCGGCGGCGCCGGCGTGGGCAAGACCGTGGTCATCATGGAGCTCATCAACAACATCGCCAAGGGCCACGGTGGCCTCTCCGTGTTCGCGGGCGTGGGCGAACGCACCCGCGAGGGCAATGACCTCTGGAACGAGATGATGGACTCCGGCGTCATCGTGAAGGAAGACCTGCCCAAGTCCAAGGTGGCCCTGGTGTACGGCCAGATGACCGAGCCCCCCGGAGCCCGTGCCCGCGTGGCCCTCTCCGGCCTCACCGTCGCCGAGTACTTCCGCGACTACGAGGGCAAGGACGTGCTCCTCTTCATCGACAACATCTTCCGCTTCACCCAGGCCGGTTCCGAGGTGTCCGCGCTGCTGGGCCGCATGCCCTCGGCCGTGGGTTACCAGCCGACCCTCGCCACGGAGATGGGCGAGCTGCAGGAGCGCATCACCTCCACCAAGAAGGGCTCCATCACCTCCATCCAGGCCGTGTACGTGCCTGCGGACGACTACACCGATCCCGCGCCGGCCACGACCTTCGCCCACCTGGACGCCACCACGAACCTGAGCCGCGAGCTCTCCGCCCTGGGCATCTACCCCGCGGTGGACCCTCTGGCCTCCACCAGCCGCCTGCTGGATCCCCGCGTGCTGGGCGACGAGCACTACAACACGGCCATGCGCGTGAAGGCGATCCTGCAGAAATACAAGGAGCTCCAGGACATCATCGCCATCCTGGGCATGGACGAGCTCTCGGACGAAGACAAGCTGACCGTCGCCCGCGCCCGCAAGCTCCAGCGCTTCCTGAGCCAGCCCTTCCACGTCGCGGAGCAGTTCACGGGCATGGCCGGCAAGTATGTGAAGCTCGCGGACACCATCCGCGGGTTCAGGGAGATCTGCGAAGGCAAGTGGGATCACCTGCCCGAGCAGGCCTTCTACATGGTCGGCACCATCGAGGAAGCCGCGGAGAAGGCCGAGAAGCTCGCGGCCCAAGCCTAGGATGGACGACATGTCGGACCATATCCTCCTTGAAGTGGTGACCCCGGAGAACCGGGTCCTCAGCATCCACGTCTCCGAGCTCCAGTTTCGCACCGCCAGCCGCGGCTACTACGGCATCCTGCCGGGCCATACGCCCACCCTCACCCCCCTGGGCAACGGGCTGCTCTACTACACCCACAAGGATGAGAAGCGCTGGCTCACGGTCTTTGGGGGCTTCGCGGAAGTCGGTCCCGAGCATGTCTCCGTGCTGGCTCGGCTCGCCGAGACGCCGGAGCACCTTGACGCAGAGCAGATCAAGGCGGAGCGCTCTCTGGCGGAGAAGCGCCTGAAGGAGGCCCAGGATCCGGAGTCCCTCGCCAAGGCCCAGGAGTCACTCGAGATCAGCCTCATCCGCCTGCAGGCCCTCGGGCAGGCCTCCGACCACTGAGGCCATTCACCAGACGTAGCGTTCGTCCTGATTCAGAAGCCGCAGCCTGGAGCGCTTCAAAGCCTCCAGCTGCGGCAGCATGACGGGGCGATCCCCGGGCGTCAGGTGATAGATGGCAACGGGGACGCTCTTCTTCAGTTTGAGGAGTTCCTTGCCAAGCTTGGCCGGAGTGAGGTGTTTCGAAGCCTCCGCCAGCCAGGCCTGCTCGTTCGGAAAGCTGGCTTCCGTGATGAAGAGCTTCAGGTTCGGCGTCTCATTCGCCAACGCGTAGATGGCATCGGTCTCCGCGGTATCGGAAGTGAAGATGAACGCGGATGTCTCATCCTCCACCCGGTACCCGACACAGGGCACGAGATGGTTCACCATCACCGGTGTGACGCGGAGGTTCTCGACGAGATACGTCTGGCCCGGCGTGATCTCCGAATAGCGTATGACGGGCTTGTCAGGGCTCGGAATCACAGAGAAGTCAGGCCACAGCTCGTCATTGAACAAGTGCCGCCTCAGGGCATCGAGGGTCTCCGGCAGTGCATGGATCTCCACCGGCACTTCCACATGGCCGAAGATGTTCTTTGTGAAAAATGGCAGCGTGCAGATGTGATCGAGGTGGGAATGGGTCAGGAAGATGTGGCGGATGGCGACCTGCTCGGAAACCGCCAGGGCCGGGGTCAGCGAACCGGCATCGATGGCCAGGTGCTCGTTGACCAGGAGACCCGTCAGGCGCTCGCCCTCGGCTTCTCCTCCCGAACAGCCTAGGATCCTGAGCTCCATATCTCCTCTGGAATTGCAGCCATCATAGCCCCAAGTCGCATGGCAAAGAAAGGGCGCCGTCATCGGCGCCCTGCGCAAGCCCAAGATTGAACTCAGAACCGGATGCCACCGTAGAGCCCGATCTGGTACTCCGCGGCCATGGCTTTCCGGAAATCATCCGCCGAGGAGCTTGCGCCGAGGCTCCCCTGTTTGGTCGTGGCCACGGCCACCTCCAGGCGGACAAAGGGGCTCACGACAGGTGAGGGCACCGAGTAGCCGATGCCGGCCCTGACCCATGGGCGGACGTAGGTCGTGCTGCCATCGCTGATCCCCGGAGCAGATTCGGTCGTAAGCCTCTCCCGGCGAAGGTCGATCCCTGCGTGAAGGTTGACCAGGAACTTCCAGTCCACCTGCGCGCCGATTGCGAGGTATTCTTCGCCGAATCGTCCGGAATGAATGCCATTCACCACGAGGTCCGTCCGGCTTTCCGGATGATAGGTCGCGGTGAGCCCGACCTCGGCGACCTGGAGGTTCAGGACCGTATAAGCGCCTCGAATCCCATAACCGCTAGGTCTCGCGGCATCGAAATCGTAGGTGCTGAAAAGTTGGGAGGCTCCGATCTGCTTGTCCACCAGGAGTCCCAGCTCGCCAGCTTGGGCCTCCGTCAGAGCCAGACCCGCAGACACCAAGGCGACGAGAACGGATCGCTTCATACCCCCTCCCCCAGAGAAGGAAGCCCCATGTTCCCCAGGTCACCGCACGAGGTCAAGAAAATACGTTGCCTGCAATTGGATAAACCAGTGATCATCCGAAAGCGCGGCGCGAGCCGGTACACTGGGGTATCCGAGGCCTGAATGAGAGATCATCTGCACTATTTACTGCTGGATGGCTTTGACCCCGACACGGGGGAGCTCACGCTGCGGGTCGGACTGGCCTCGACCCTGGACTCGGGTCCCTCGGTGCTCCGCCTGAAGCTGTTCCTCGGCCATGCCGGCGATCCGATCCAGCCCCTGAGACGCGAACTCCAGACCCACGTGCAGATGCCCATCCCACCCTCCTGGGACAAGGGGCTCAAGGTGATCATCCGGGCCATCGAGGATGAGATCGCCACCCCGGAGGGTCGAGACGCCCAGCGCTATACGTGGGTCCGAACCCAGATCCTTCACCCCACCGATGACCGCCGCAGCACCCTGAACCACCCCGTCGCCCGCCAGATCGAGATCCTGTGGAACTGGGCCCAGCGGATGGAACAGGAAGAAGAGCACATCAGGGTCATCGAAATCCTGGAAAGGCTGCTGTTGCTCTCCCCCCAACACACTTCGGCGCTGTCCTGGCTTTCCTCCCTCCTGAGGGAGCAGGGAATGGTCGAGGAGATGCTGAGCATCACCCAGCGGTGGATCGCCCTGGAGCCGGACAACCTCGATGCCAGGCTCCGACGGGGGGAGGCTTACCTGCACCTGGAACGGCATGGGGAAGCCCTTGAGATGTTCACGTCCATCCTGAAGCAGAATCCCGTGCACGCCTTGGCCCATCTAGGTGCTGCCCAGGCGAAGAGCTACGGCGGAGGGGACCCTTGTCCCCACCTGGACGCGGCCGTGGAGCTCAACCGGGAAGCCGTCCTGTCGGTTCTCCGGGAGACGTTCGACTTCCGGGTGCTGGTGCCCCTTCCAACGGAACCCACCTACCCCCTCGAAGAACTGCCGGGCATGCTCGGCGTGACGATGGGCGAAGTGGGAGCGTTCGTCACCCATCATGGGCTCCCAAACCGCCACGGCGCCGTGCGGGAGTCCGAACTCTCCTTGTGGGTGACGCTCCAGAACCGATACCAGTTGCTACCCATCGGCCTGCACTGGCTGGCGCCTACACCTCGGCATATCCCTGAGTTACCCTGAAGGCTGACCCGGATCTCCGTCTTCGACGGCGTATCCATCCCGTCTCCCCGCTCTCCTCGAGGTGCTCGATGACCGCCCTGCTCAAGACCCAGCTCCCCTTCCCCGTCCGGCACGGAAAAGTCCGGGATGTGTATGATCTCGGCGAACACCTGCTCATCGTGGCTACGGACCGCATTTCCGCCTTCGACGTGGTCATGGACCAGGGCATCCCTGGCAAAGGCCGAATTCTCACCCAGGTGGCCAACTTCTGGTTCGAGGCCACCCGGGACATCATTCCCAACCACTTGGTCGCCACAGAGGTCGCTGCCTTCCCGCCTCGGCTGCTGCCCTTTGCCGACCAGCTGGAGGGGCGGTCCATCCTCGTCCGGCGCACCAAGGT
>CAYZND010000005.1:1838-21030 GCA_964479495.1 uncultured Mesoterricola sp. | reverse complement strand
AGGTCGTACCCATCGAGTGCGTTGTCCGGGGATACCTTGCCGGATCAGGACTGAAGGAATACCGCACATCTGGAACGGTCTGCGGCATCCCGCTCCCGTCCGGGCTCCGGATGGCAGACCCCCTTCCATCACCGATCTTCACGCCTTCCACCAAGGCGGAAGTCGGTCACGACGAGAACATCGATTTCGAGCGCATGGTCGAGATCGTAGGCCGAGATCTGGCCATCCGGCTCAGGGACCTGAGCCTGGCACTCTACCGCCGGGGCGTGGAGCTGGCTAAAACCCGGGGCATCATCCTTGCGGATACCAAGTTCGAGTTCGGACAACTCGAGAATGGGGAGCTGATTCTCATCGACGAGGCTCTGACGCCCGATTCCAGCCGTTACTGGCTGACGGACCAGTACCAGCCCGGCACGAATCCCCCCAGCCTGGACAAGCAGTTCCTGCGCGATTATCTGGAGACGCTGC
The DNA here is from genome assembly GCA_964479495.1 of uncultured Mesoterricola sp. Taxonomy (GTDB): domain Bacteria; phylum Acidobacteriota; class Holophagae; order Holophagales; family Holophagaceae; genus UBA1801. The sequence continues at coordinate 20,562 of CAYZND010000005.1, read as the reverse complement.
ACGACTGGAACAAGCAAGCCCCCGCGCCGCACCTCCCGGAGCCTGTCATCGAGGGCATCCGTGAGCGCTACCAGGATCTGGCGGACCGCTTCGGCGTCCGGATCTAGTCGATCACGGCGATCGGAGCCAGCCCGAGCTTTTCCAGCTGCTGCCCATCCTCGCGAACTTCACCTGCGAGGTGGTAGCGGATTCCCTTGGGATCGAGCAGTCTTTGCAGCCAGCGCTCCAGGTCCTCGGCCTTGACGTTGTCCATCGGATCACCGAGCCGAGGACTCAGGAGGGCTGTCTGCGCCAGGTGTTCGACAACCAGTTGGGGATGAAGCGCGCGGTTGATCCGATCCACCTGCCAGCGCTTCCTCGCTTCCGCAAACTCGCCGTCCGTCAGTCGTTTGTTCCTCAATCCCTCCAGCACCTTCTGGATGGCCATGAGGCCCTCTGCTGCATCCCGATTCTCCCTCATCTGAGCCTGGAGGATCCAGGTGCCCCCCTCATGGAGGGTCAAGGACATCCGGACTGTGGGCTCAAGAAGCGCATCACCAAGTTCTTTTCGAATCATGCGTTCAAGGACGGTGCGCAGCGCCATGTTCATCGGCTCGGGCGCCAGGCCCCCGCCGCCCACCCGGATGACGGGCGTCATCCCGGCCTCGCGGACGACCCAGGTCCTTATGGCCCGAAGGTTGTCCTGTGGTTTGTCTTCCACTGGAGCCACCGGAGGTACCGCTTCCGGCCCCCAGGCCCCCAGGTGGAGCAAAGCCAGCTGCTTCGCCTGCGCAAGGCTCAGGTCTCCATGAACCACCAGCACGCTTCGCTCGGGCCGCACGACCCTGTGCAGCGCCCGTTCCAAGTCGGCATTCTCGATCCGGTGAATGCTCGTCGCCGTCGGGAGGTATGCGTATTCCGGATCCCCGATGGCTCGAAGGAACTGGTCTTCCGCTTGCTGGCGAGCGGACTGTTCCTTGGATGACCGGACAAACCGCTGACGCCACAATTCGATATCCGCATACTCCAGGCGGGGACGCGCCGCCGCCAGCGCCAGGGCTTCGAAGGCCGCTTCCTGCCCCTGGCTGTCTGCAACCACCGACCATCCGAGGCTGGAGGCATGCAGTGAATGGCCATAGCGGAGCGCATGGTTCTCCAGGAAGGTTCTGAAAGCCTCGCGCGTGTAGTTCCCCGCCCCTGCGGTATCAAGCACCTCGTGCAGGTACCCGATGAGCCCCTCCTTTCCGCGCGGAATATCCAGGGGATCGAGTGCGGTGCGAAGCTCCAATCTCACGATGGGACGCTCGTGGTTCTCGGAGAGGATGAGCCTAAGGCCGTTGGGCAGTCGGTACTCCTGGAGCGGCGCAGCCGAGCAGAAGGGCGTCACAAGCACCAGGGCAGCGGCGAGCAGGGCCGATCTCATGGCTTCACCTGGGACTGAAGGAGCCGCAGGGTCTGTTCTCGTTCCCGCAGCGAAAGCATCCGAAGCTGTTTCAAGGCTTCCCGGACAATGGCTTCCACCTTTCCCCGGTTCTCGAGTCTGGATTCCAAGATCCTTGTCAGCACGCGGGCGGTTTCCGTTTCCACCTGATCCTGCGGCTGCAGGATGGGATCGGGTTCCAACATTGCGACGATCGACCCCTCCGAAACAAGGTATTTAAGGGCCAGCCCCTGGATCTCTTGGGCAGGATAGTCCCGCTTGACCTGGAGAGCCCGGAACGCAAGACGCCAGTCCCCCCCCTGGCACTGGGCCTCCCCGAGCGCATCTGCCAGCGTGGCAGCATCTTCCTGGCTCATCACCTGGTCGACCTCAACCTGCCGCTGCGCGCGTCGGATCTCGCCATCCTTGAAGTTGCCCCTCTGCAGACGAATGATCTCTCCCCGTACAAGCTGTTCGAGCGCGCTCAGGCTCTGCTGTCCCTCGTTCATGCCTTCGACCAGCAGCAGGTTGGTGTCCTTCCCGCCGGGGACATGCATCCGGACATCCATCGCCATCTGCGAAAGCTCGCCGCCCTCGAGCAGCTTCGCAAGAACCAGCAGGGCCTGACTATCAGGATGAGTCCGCGGGGGAATGCGCCACCCCATGATCAGCCGGCTTTTCCCTGGAGCGCTGGTTTGCACCCGGCGACTGCCGGCCCCGGTTGTCGATGCGATCGAGCGGTCGTCTGGGCGCTGCCCATTGCTGCGCCCTTGCCCCAGTGATCCGAATGAAGTCTGCAGCAAAGGAAAGGCATCCGTCATCCGGACACCGCCAACCAGCACCACGACGATCCGATCGGGCGCGACAGCCCGCCGTGCATACTCGCGCATGGCCGACCAGGTGAGAGACTCCACGGTCGCGGGTTCCCAGTAGGCCACTTGGGCATAGCGCTGACCCGACAGGGCTGTACTCAGAACCACGTCCAGCGCGTGCCGGGCTCCTTCCACCGCCACATCTCCCGGCACCAACAGCCGTTGACGCTCGAGCGGGTAACGCACCAGCAGCGGATCCCTCAATCGATTGGCGATGTAATCACTCCAGGCACCGAGCGCACCGGCAGGAATATCCGCACCATAGGCGATCACATCCGCATCGACGCGACTCTCGCGGCGGCCTGCCGCCATCGCCTCCAGCGCATCGGGCTCCGATCCAAGACCATGAAACCGGTCGAGGATCTGACGATGGACCATTTCAAGGTCCCTGGTTTCCGGCCCTTCCTGAAGTCCTGGCTGCCTGTCCCTCTTGAGTTTCTCGGTCCTCAGGGACTCGTAGATGCCCTCTTCCCATTTCAGCAAGCTTTCCAGTTCCTGCGCCTTCCTGGCTTCCCCTGCGACGGGAGGGCTGAAAAGGCAACGAGCCAGCAGCGTGGCCGCCGGTGAGGGAAGCACTCCCGTATCCGCCTGCCCACCCATCAGAAAGAGTTGGGCACGAACGGACTCGAGACCCGGACGCTCGACCAGCAGAATCCTCACGCCGTTGTCCAATCGGCGCTCTTGCACGTCGGGGAGAAGGGCCTGGGCCACGAGCCATGGGCCCGTCACCCACAGCCCCATCACCAGCACAAAACGCGGCAGAATCCGATGCATACAGCCAGCTTAGCTCACTCGCGCACGGCGATGGAGCCATTGGTGGTTCGAAGGAGGATCTTCTGGGCCCTGCCTGGCACCTGGAGATGGGCCCGGCGCTTGGAAGTTTCCAGCACCCGAGCGCCCGGGAGACGGATGTCAAGGATCCCCTCGATGCTCTCGGCCACGAGTTCACCCGTGGCATCCCCCAGGGCAACATCCATGGATCCATTGGTCGTAGTGAGCGAAATACCTTCTCCCCAGCCATTCAAATTCCGCGCCTGGATGTTCCCGTTTGTGGTCTCCCCGGAGATGCCTCCGTAGACATTGATCAGGACCACCGGTCCATTGGCCGTGACAGCCTTGACGCGCGCAGACAAGTCCCGACCCTCCACGGTCCCGTTACGGGTGGCCATGTGGACTTCGCCACTGACATCGGAAACCCGGACGTCGCCGTTGGTCGTCTCGCCTCGAACGTAGCCATCCACATACGTGATATTCAAGGAACCGTTGGTGGTCTTGAAGTATCCCGCAATGGTCTTCGGGACGAAGAGGGTCATCTCACAGCGCGGACTGAGCACAACTCCCCACCCGAAGGACCAGAAAGGCTCCTGGAAGAGCGTCTCGATGCCCAGGCCGCCGTCCTTGGTTTGGACGATCAGCTCCACGCGACGGCGGTCGGTGTCGCGAATCTCCGCAATGAGGTACATCTCTTCCTTGTCCCAGCCCATGACCCGGATATCACCATTGCGGTTCTTGACCCATATCTTGGATCCCAACGTCAGCTTTTCTGATCGGATCAGGACTCGGGTGATCGCCGGCACCGAAGCGGATTCTTCTGCTTCCTGCGCGATTTCTGGTTCCTGGGAAGTCTGGGCTAGAAGAACCTGCTGAAGTGCCAGGAATAGCAGCAGAGCGATTCGACCGGCAAGCATCATGGCAATCCCTGGACTGATCAATCGTCAACGTTTCAGGCGTCGGCAGATCCTCGGCTCCCTAAGAGTATCAAACCCGGCGGGTGGTCGCAGGCGACAAGCTATCGGAAAATGCAGGAACAATGTTCACGATTCCGATCCTTCCCCCGACCCACGACGCAAATCGAGGAACCGCATGACGACAGAATCCATCCTGGTCCCGCTGCTCACACTCCCGCACGGGGAGGGACTTCCTCTTCCTTCCCGCGCCACACCGCATGCGGCCGGCATGGACCTCCGTGCGGCGATCCCGGCCCACGAAGAGTGGACAATCCCCCCGGGCGCATGGAAGCTCATTCCCACGGGCCTTGCCATGGCCATCCCAGAGGGATTCGAAGGCCAGGTTCGCCCGCGCTCTGGATTGGCATTGCGTCACGGAATCACGGTTCTGAACACTCCGGGAACCATCGACTCGGACTACCGGAACGAGGTCCAGGTGCTCCTGATCAATCACGGAGGCGAACCCTTCACCGTTCGCCGAGGAGACCGGATCGCACAGATCCTCTTCGCTCCAGTCACAGGCTGCGACTGGATTCGGGTTGAAACCCCAGCCGAACTTGGCGAGACGGAGCGTGGGCTTGGAGGCTACGGATCAACGGGCCGACGCTAAATCGGGGGCGCGAAGGAACCCTGCACACCCCCGATAGGCCCGATGCTTGAACTTATGGTTTCTTGACTGGAGGAACGGCAGGCACCACAACAGGCTTGGCGGGTGCTCCAGGCTTGGCTGCTGGAGCGGCTGCAGGCTTGACCTGCGGAGCTACGGAAGCATCGAAACGCTTGGCGACTTCGAGAGAGAAAGATCGGACCCAAGTCTCATCAGCCCACTGAATCAACTGCCCAGCCTGAGCGGCTTCCCCGGATAACACCACTTGGAGTTTCTGTTCCTTGGCCAGAGCATCGATGATGGGACCCGCCTGAGCATAGATATCGCCCAGCACCTTCTGCTGGACACGATTGAACTCGACCTGACTATCCTCTTGAAGCTTCTTGTACTCAAACTCCAAATCCCGAAGCTGCTTTCTGAGCTGGTCTTTCCCTTGCTCGCTTAGGCTCCCCCCTTGCAACTGTTGCTGCAGCTTGAGTCCTTCATCTGCTTTGGACTTAAGCTTGGCATCCAGAACCTTTTGAGTTCCTTCGAGTTCGGAAAAAATCTTTTTAGCCTTATCGCTGCTTTGAACAAGCAATCCAAGGGTGAAAAAGGCAAATTTTGGAGATTCGGAGGTCTTGGGCGTTTCCTGCGAAACACCTGGGTTTGCTATCACGAGCGACAGGGCTAGGAGCAGCGGGGTGAACATTCTCGACATGTGTGGTCTCCAGAAGAGGGGCATTCGGTCAAGTGTTGGGGTTAAAAGGTGCTTCCAAGACTGAACTGGAAATCCATGACACTTTTCCGATCCCAGGGGTAGGGATTCTGCTTTCGCGCCCAGATGAAACGCAGTGGGGCCGGACTTATTGGAATAAACAGGCGGAACTCGATTCCTACGCTTTGAAGTAGTTTTGGGTTGCGATAATTAGCAGAAACACCTGTTTCCGGGTTGTTGTAATGGATTAAATTTTGATTAAACATCTTTTCGCCAGGCCCCCAAGCATTTCCAGCATCATAAAAAATCACAGCCCTGAAATCTTCTGTAATTCTAAATTGATACTCAAAATTGAGCATGAATTTCTTGATACCGCCCACCACGATGGGTTTCCCATTGTCATAAACAATGGAGCCGATCTGGCCATAGGGATAGCCTCGGATTGAATCCTCACCGCCGAGCTTATAATAGTTGAAATACGGTATTCCATTCTTGCTCAGGTTGTTTGTATAGCCGTAGCTCGCGTTCAGCCCGATCACATGTCTGCCACCAAAGTTGAAGTACTTGGTGAGATCAAGGGATGTGCGATGGAAGGGACGATCGGAGCCCCATCCCGCAAACTCAAATCCAAGACTGACTCGGTCACCATGTGTCGGCTTAAATGGGTGATCCACCGTATCATAAGTCAAAGATTGACTAAAAGTAGTGGTATTCAAAGTTCCAATATCACGATAGAGATAGTTATCCCCTCCACTAAACTGATCGCGTCGGACACTTGCGCCAACCCCATATGTCGTATAAAAAGCCCAAACCGACTCTGGAAAATAATTGCTCAGCCGTATACCTAGTGATGCGCCTATACTTCGAGTTTTTTGGTTATATGCATTATCGTCTCCGACCTTTGACTCATCGTAAGTTGTGTTGCTGTCCACAAGGCTTGTGGATAGAGAATAGGGAAGATCGAATAAAAAGGGCTCCGTATAACTGATGGAAACGCTCTTTTGGTACTGTCCACGATTAATAGCAACGCTCAGTGTCTCACCGCCACCCCCAAGGTTCTTTGTTGCGTAGCTTGCCCCAAAAGAGAACCCAAAGACGCTTCCATATCCGCCCTGGAATCTGATCTCGTTTGTTCCGGCTTCCTGGCCAGGGAGGGTCACGTCCACTTCGGTCTTATCCTGAATAAAATCCACTTTGGGTTGCTGGCCCCGAACGTCGAAATAGCCTAGCTGCCCGATACTTGTAAATGATTCTCGGAGCAAATTCGTACGGAAGGGCTCTCCCTCCTTCAGCAGCATGGCGCGCCGGATGACCTTGTCTTTGGTCAAGGTATTGCCCTCAAAGGCGATACGCCGGACAGTATACGGCTCACCCTCGGACACCTTGACCACCACATCAACTTTCTTTACACCTTCGTCCTCGCGAACAGTCAATGTTTTGTTCGCGTTAAACATAACATGGGCTTGATTCCCATACTCCTCGCGCATCTTCTCGATGCCCTCGTCAACGGCATCGAGGTCAAATGGGCGGAGTTCGCCCGGTGGCAGATCGGCGATGTCAGGCTTGATTCCGAAGAGCTTTGCCCAGCGAGAGCTGTGGTCTCTGCGAGCCTCAGCGATCTTCAGGCGATAGATGTCCTCACCCTGCTTGCCTTTGAAGACCTTGTTGTTGCCTTCAACCCGGAATGTGCCCTCGAAGAACTGCTCGCCCTCCAGAAGGGGGATGGTCAGTGTGGCGCGCAGATCGTATTTTGGACTCCTGCCTTCGTCAATCCTTTCTAGATTCCTCCGCTTTTGGCGCGGACTGGTGAGGTCCTCGACCTCGATCTGCGGTTGTCCCACAAAGACATCCTTATATCCAACACGCCAGTAAGCCTTCCTGATGTTCTCCAGGTCCTCTTCCAGGTTTTTTTCCACGACCAAGGATTTTGTGGACATCCAGCTCAACCAACCGCGGGTCCGAGTCTTCTTCATTGCCTTCCGCAGTTTCGAGCTCGAAAGGACCTTATTACCTTTGAAGACGATCCGGTAAATCTTGGCCTTGCCTCCCTCTTTCACATCGAAAACGAGTCGAGCCATGCCAGGAGCCATGAACTCCAAATCCACATCCACGACGGGATTCCGATACCCCTTTTCTGCGCACTTCTGGACGATCATTTCTTTGATCTTGCGGGCAGCCTCAGGGTCATAGACCGAATCAGGAGCAATGTTATCCTTGGAGTCCTTGATCTTATCTTGAATGCTGGACAGGCCGACCAAGGTCCCACCGCGATAGATCACGTCCTTGATGATGGGTCGCTCCGTCACGTGGATCAGCAGTAACTTGCCATCCGCGTAGTCTTCCACTTCCAATTTAATGTCATCGAAGGAACCGGAAGCCCAAAGCCGCTCAATGACCGCGGTAAGGTCCACGCTGCGGAGATCGTCGCCTTCCTTGAGCCCCGACTTATAGATCACCGTTTCGGCGGTCTGCTTGTTGGCGCCGATGACTTCAATCCTGGTGATGGTCTCAGCGTCCTGGGCCACGAGGGGAAGCCCATGGATCCCGGCCGCAAGGAGTAGGGGCAGAAGCCTCAGCTTCAAGCAACCTGCATGTCCAGTCAAAGGCGTGCTACTCAGGAAGTTCTGCATTCCGTATCCAAGTCGTTCAAGGTTGCAAAGAAATGCGAGGCTTGACTGGGCCAAGCCTCGATTCAGAAGGTGCCTTCAATCCGTCAGGATTCGTCGAGGGATGGCACGGGAGTTCATCCCTTCACCTCGGCCATCTGCGATTCCACGGCTGTGTCCCCAGACTTCATGAAGGAGGGAACCAGCTTGTCATCGGCCACATCGAATCGCACGACACCCGCAGGCACGGAATCCTGGGCCACCATGAGTTCCGCGAGGGGATCCTCCACCTGCTTCTGGATGGCACGACGCAGGGGTCGTGCACCGTAGGCACGATCGCGCACCGTAGTCTTGACCAGCCAGTCGCAGGCAGCATCCGTGAGCTCCACCACGAGGTGGTACTTCTGGAGCGTGACGTTGAGATCGTTGATGAGGAGTCGCACGATCTTCCGCAGCTCTTCATCACCCAGACGGTTGAACACGATGATCTCGTCAATGCGGTTCAGGAACTCAGGGGGGAAAGTCCTCTTGAGCACCTTGATCGCATCCCCGGACTTGGCATCTGGACGGGTGTCCTGGTCAAGGAAGCCGAGGTTCTTGTCCGGCAGCAGTTCACGGCTCCCAACGTTGGAAGTCATGATGATGATCGTGTTCTTGAAGTCCACCTGGTTCCCGAAGGCATCCGTGGCGATCCCGTCATCAAAGACCTGCAAGAGTACATTGATGAGATCCGGATGAGCCTTCTCCATCTCGTCGAACAGGATCACGCAGTAGGGATTCCGGCGGATGCGATCCGTCAGCATGCCGCCTTCCTCGTAGCCCACGTACCCCGGAGGGGCCCCAAGCAGCTTGGAGACTTCGTGCTTCTCCATGAACTCACTCATGTCGAAGCGGATCATCTTCTTCACATCGCCGAAGAGGAACAGGGCCAGCATCTTGGCCAGTTCGGTCTTTCCGACACCGGTGGGGCCCAGGAAGAGGAAGGATCCCATGGGCCGGTTGGGATTCTTGAGCCCCGTCCGGGCACGACGGACGGCGCGACTTACAGCGGAAACGGCCTGCTCCTGGCCGATGACCCGCTCGTTCAGGTGCTCCTCCATGTGTGCCAGGTTCGCCTTCTCGTCATTCTTCAAGGCCTTGACGGGAATCCCCGTCCAGGAAGCGACCACATCCTCGATGTCCTGCTCGAGTACTTCCGCAAACTTCTCATAGTCTTCGTCGGTGAGTTCCTGCTCGGAGCCCTGGAGCTGTTCCCGGAGCTGGACCTCTTTCTGCCTCAGCAGGACTGCCCGCTCAAAATCGCGATTCAGGACCGCCTCGTTCATCTCATTGATGACACGATGCAGATCTTCCTCGGCTTTGTGGGTCACGCCACCGCCGGCGCCCACGCGCAGCTTCACGCGCGCTCCAGCCTCATCGAGAAGGTCGATGGCCTTATCGGGCAGGAAGCGGTCCGTGATGTAGCGGTTGGATAGATAGACCGCAGATTGCAGCGTAAGGGGGCTGTATCGAACCCTATGGAACAGCTCGTAGCGATTCTTGATCCCTTCGAGAATCCGGAGACTTTCCACTTCATCGGGAGGATTCACGGCCACGGGCTGGAAACGCCGGACCAGGGATCGATCCTTGTCGATGTACTTCGCGAACTCCTTGTGGGTCGTCGCGCCGATGCACTGGATCTCGCCTCGGCTCAAGGCCGGCTTGAGGATGTTGGCCGCATCGAGGCTTCCTTCCGCGGCACCCGTTCCAATGATGCTGTGCACTTCGTCGATGAACAGGATCACCGCAGGGTCCTTGCTGGCCTCCTGGATGATGCTCTTGAGCCGCTCTTCGAACTGCCCCCGGTACTTGGTCCCCGCGACGATCAGAGAGAGGTCCAGGGCGTAGATCCTCTTGTCCTGCAACGTGGGTGGCACCGCTCCCTCGAAGATCTTCTGGGCCAATCCCTCGACGATGGCCGTCTTTCCCACACCGGCCTCACCGAGCAGGATCGGATTGTTCTTGCGCCGGCGACTGAGGATCTGGATGATGCGCTCGACCTCCGTGTCCCGGCCGATGAGGTTGTCGAAAATTCCGCGCTCTGCAAGCTCCGAGAGGTTGCGGGCGAACTCGGCCAGAAGAGGGTGTTCCTTCTTCTTCTTCGCGATCTTCTCTTCCTTGGTGGCTTCAAGGAGGATCTCCTTGGCCGCGATCAGATCGGCGCCCATCTCTCGAAGAAGCCTGCCTGCCAGACACTGCTCTTCCCGGAGCATCCCCAGCAGCAGGTGCTCCGCGCCGACATGCTTGTGGTTGAGCTTTGCACTCTCGCTGGTCGCGTGCTGGAGGATCCGCTTGACTTCTTCCTCCATGGGAATGTCGATGGAGGTGCTGCTGGGGGTGATCTTCTTGTCGCGCGGCGTGAGGGCCGCGATGAGGCGCTCGCGCAGTACGTTCGTCTGCACCCCCATTCGATCCAGGAGCTGGGTGGACGTCTTTTCCGATTCACGCAGCAAGCCCAAAAGCAGGTGCCCGCTCTGGATGCTCTCGGCTCCGAACTGGCTCGCTTCATACCGGGCGAAGAACATCACCCTCCGAGCCTTCTCTGTAAATTTTTCGAACACGGCTCCCCCTCGGGGTACGTCTGCGCCGAAACCCTTGGAAGTTCCGGATCGAGACAGCTTCAAGGGTAGCGTCAACCTCTGGAAATGTCCGCTTCCAGCGGTGTGCCAACCCTCCGGAATTTCCTGCTGGGAAGCCTTGGCTGCCGCGGGTACCCTTGAAGGTTGGGAGCCTTCCATGAACAGTCATGCGCCGAATCTTGCGATCCTTGGCCTGCAGTGGGGAGACGAGGGCAAGGGCAAGCTTGTGGACCTGGTCAGCCCTCGCTACAACCAGGTCGTGCGTTTCCAGGGCGGCAACAATGCCGGTCACACCGTGGTGGTCGATGGCCAAAGCATCGCTCTCCACCAGGTCCCCAGCGGAGCCCTGCATCCCGGCTGTTTCCTGGTCGTAGGCTCCGGCGTGGTGCTGAACCTGGAAGTCTTCCTGCAGGAGCTGGATCGCCTGAAGACGCGGGGATTCGACGTCATCGGCCGGCTGCTGATGTCGGAAAAAGCCCACATCATCCTGCCCCATCACATCGCCCTGGACCGCTGGCGTGAGGGAGGCGCCGTCAAGATCGGCACCACCGGCCGCGGCATAGGTCCCGCCTACGAGATGAAAGCCTCCCGCATGGGCGTTCGGCTCGGCGACCTCAAACATCCGGAAGCCCTCAAGGACCGTCTGAGGCAAGGATACGAAGAGGTCAGGATCCTCGTGGGCTCCGCGACCGAGCTGCCCCCCCTCGAAACCATCGCCGAGAACCTGCTTGCCCTTGCCCAGCCGCTGCTTCCCTGCATCGGCGACGCCCAGGAGCATCTCTACCGGGCCTGGAAGCGGGGCGAGTCCATCCTCTTCGAAGGCGCCCAGGCGACGTTGCTCGACATCGACCACGGCACCTATCCCTTTGTCACCAGCTCCAACTGCAGCCTGGGGGGCCTCTTCACCGGGACAGGGTTGCCGCCCAAAGCCTTGGACAAGGTTCTGGGTGTCGGGAAGGCCTACACCACCCGCGTCGGAGCGGGTCCCTTCCCCTCCGAGCTCAAGGACGCTGTTGGCGACCGTATCCGGGAAGTGGGCCGCGAGTTCGGGACGACCACGGGTCGGCCGCGCCGCTGCGGCTGGTTCGACGCTCCGATCACCGCCCATGCCTGCCGGATCAACGGCGTGGACGGCCTGGGCCTCATGAAACTGGATGTGCTGGACGGCTTCCCCGAGGTCGGATTGGTGACGGGATACCGAGATGGGGAAGGCCGGGTTTCTTCGAAAATCCCCTCCTGCATCCAGGACTGGGAGCATCTCCAGGTCGAAGTCAAATACTTCAAAGGTTGGAGCAAACCCACCCGTGGCCTTCGGGAACTCTCCCTCCTGCCGAAGGAGGCGCGGGTGTACCTCGACGCCCTCACCGAATCCATCGAGACGCCCATCACCTATCTGAGTACCGGCCCGGATCGCGAGGAAGGCTTCCTCTACCCGGGATCGTTCCTGGAGAACCTCCTCGGCTGAACGTCTCACAATCCAATGAAAAGCGCCCCTTGCGGGGCGCTTTTCATTGGATTGCAACCGAGTGCTACTTGGTGGCTTCAGCGTCCTTGGGTTCGGGCAGCTGGTAGTCAACCAGTTCCACAAGCGCCATGTCGGCGGCATCGCCGAGACGGTGCGAGGTCTTCAGGATGCGGGTGTAGCCACCGGGGCGATCCTGGAAACGGTTGCGGAACTCGGCGGTGAACAGCTTCTGTACCGCAGTCTTGCTGCCCAGGCGGGCCATGGCGAGACGACGGTTGGCGACGGTATCAACCTTGGCCAGGGTGATGAAGGGCTCCACATACTGACGGAGTTCCTTGGCCTTGACGAGGGTCGTCTCCACCCGCTCCTCGGTAATGAGGGCGGTGGCAAGGTTCTTCATGAGGGCTTTGCGCTGGTTCGTGGTGCGGCCCAGGCGCTTGCCGGTGACATTGTGACGCATGGGTTGACTCCTTAGACTTCTTGTTCGATGCGCATGCCGAGGGAGAGGCCAATGCGAGCGAGCTCGTCCTTGATCTCCTGGAGCGACTTCTTGCCGAAGTTCTTCGTCTTCATCAGCTCCGCCTCGGTGCGCTGCACCAGCTCGCCGATCGTGGTGATGTTGGCGTTGCGCAGGCAGTTGTTGGCGCGCACCGACAGCTCCAGCTCCTCGACGGACTTGCCGAGCATGCTGTTGACGTTCTCGGTGCTGAGAGGCGCGATGCCCGCTTCCGTCTCGACCACATCCTCGTCCTGGCGGGCGAAGATCAGGAAATGCTCACGGAGGATCAGGGCGGCATCGCTGACGGCGTCCTTGGGATCCACGGCGCCGTTGGTCCAGACCTGGAGTGTCAACTTCTCATAGTCCGTGCTCTGGCCCACGCGGGCCGGCTCGATGATGTAGTTGACGCGCGTGATGGGGCTGTGGTTGGAATCCATGGGGATGAACCCGAGCCCCAACTTCTCGTCCAGGTTGCGGTCCGCGGTGACGAAACCGCGGCCCATGCTCACCTGGATCTCCATTTCCAGTTCGCCGTCCTCGCCGAGGGTGGCGATGTGGACGTCGGGGTTGATGACCTCGACGTTCTGGTTGCACTGGATCATGCCGGACTTCACGACCCCTTCGCCCTTGTGCCGGATGGTGACCATCTGGGGCTGGGAGCTGTGGAGCTTGAAGGGCACTTCCTTGAGGTTCAGCAGGATGTGGGTGATGTCCTCCCACACGCCCGGCAGAGTGGTGAATTCATGCTGGACGCCCTTGATGCGGACGTTGGTGACGGCGGCACCCTGGATGCTGCTCAGCAGAACGCGGCGGAGGGCATGCCCGCACGTCGTGGCGAAGCCCCGCTCGAACGGGTAGGCGACGAACTCGCCGTAGGACGCCGTCTTGGAGCCCGCATTGACTTCCGCGAAACGCGGACGCTGGAAATCGCTGATGTTCAGCATTCCTGTCCCCTTACTTGCTATAGAGTTCGACGATCAGCTGTTCGTTGATGTCCAGAGGCACGTCTTCCCGGGTGGGGAGTGCGATGACCTGGCCTTTGAAGGCAGCACTGTCGAGGGTGAGCCACTTGGGAATCCCGCGGCCAGCCGCAGTCTCCACGGAGGACTTCACGAAGTCGTTGTTCTTGGCCTTCTCGGAGAGCTCGATGCTCTGGCCCGAGCGGGTCAGGAAGCTGGGGATGTCCACACGCTTGCCATCGACTTTCACGTGCCCGTGCATGACCATCTGGCGGGCGGCGCCGCGGCTCGGGGCGAACCCAAGACGGAAGACGACGTTGTCCAGACGGCTCTCAAGGAATGCCAGCAAGTTGTGGCCAGTCTGGCCCTTCTTGGCTTCGGCCTTCTCGAAGTAGAGGCTGAACTGCTTTTCGAGCACACCATAGATGCGCTTGACCTTCTGCTTCTCGCGAAGCTGGAGGGCATAGCCGGTGGGTTTCTTGGTCTTGCCAGCGCCGTGCTGGCCGGGAATCTTGCCCTTGCGGGTCTCGAAGGAGCACTTCTCCTTGAAGCAGCGTTCGCCCTTCAGGTAGAGTTTCATCCCCTCGCGACGGCAGAGGCGGCAGACGGCGTCAGAATAACGAGCCATGTTTCTCCTCCTCTCTTAAACCCGGCGCCGCTTGGGAGGGCGGCAGCCATTGTGGGGGATGGGGGTGACGTCGCGGATGCTGGTCACCGAGATACCCGCAGCGTTGAGCGCGCGGATGGCGGACTCACGGCCTGCGCCGGGTCCCTTCACGCGCACATCGACAGAACGGATACCCTGCTCTTTCGCGGCCTCGGCAGCCACACCCGCGGCGATCTGGGCCGCGAAGGGTGTGCCCTTCCGGGTGCCCCGGAAGTTCTGGTTGCCCGAGGACGCCCAGGACAGCATGTTCCCCATGGGGTCGGAGATGGAAATGATCGTGTTGTTGAAGGACGCCTGGATGTGGGCAATCCCGTGGGGTACGTTCTTCTTTTCTTTCTTCTTGACCACCTTCTTACCGGCGGTCTTGGACTGGGTCTTGGCCATATCAGTTCCTCAAACCTTATTTCTTCTTGCCGGCGATGGCTTTCCGCTTGCCCTTGCGGGTGCGGGCGTTGGTGTGCGTGCGTTGTCCACGGCAGGGCAGGCCCTTCCGGTGCCTTACGCCGCGGTAGCTTCCGATATCCATCAGGCGCTTGATGTCAAGCCCGATGTTCTTGCGCAGATCGCCTTCCACCGTCTCTTCGGTGGTGATGACGCGGCGAATGCGCCCGATCTCGTCCTCGGTCAAGTCCCGCACCATGGTGCCGTAATTGACCTTGGCGCGATCGAGGATGGTGTGGGCCTTGGGCCGACCGATCCCGTAGATGTAGGTGAGGGCGATCTCGACTCGCTTGTTGGCGGGCAGATCAACTCCTGCGATGCGTGCCATGCCGCCTCCTTAGCCTTGACGCTGCTTGTGCTTGGGGTTCTTCTTGCAGATGATCCGGATGATGCCTTCGCGGCGGACCACCTTGCAGTGCTCGCACAGCTTCTTGATAGAGGGCCGTACTTTCATGGTTTCCCCTGGGTTGGAATCAGTTACTTGAATCGGTAGATGATGCGCCCTCGGGTCAGATCGTAGGGGGTGACCTCTACGAGAACCCGGTCGCCCGGGAGGATGCGGATGAAGTTCTTCCTCATCTTCCCACTGATGTGTGCAAGCACCTGGTGCTTGTTCTCTAGCTCGACACGGAAGACCGCGTTGGGCAACGACTCGACCACTGTGGCTTCTAGCTCAATGGCTTCTTCTTTGCTCAAGCGTTCTCCTTGAAAAGCTGGGAAACGGTCACGAACACCTTGGCGGGCGTGTCGTTGCCATCCACGCGCCGATAGTGCTTGCCACCCCTGTAGAAGGCAACCATGGGCTGGAAGGTCGCATTGAACTCGACCATCCGGCTCTTGAAGGCCTCGGAGGAGTCGTCCGCGCGGTGCTTCAGCGAACTGCCGCACTTGTCGCAGACGTTATCCGCCTTGGGGGGTGTGTTCTGCAAGTGATAGATGGCGCCGCAGTCGTTGTTGCTGCAGACCCGGCGACCCACCACCCGCGCTTCCAAGACAGTCTCGGGAACTTCGATGTCGACCACGAGACCCGTCTCGATGCCCTGCGCGGAGAGGAAGGTCCCCAGGGCCTGAGCTTGTTGTAGGGTTCGCGGGTAGCCATCGAACAGCACGTCCTGGGTCTCGCCTTGCAGCCGCGCAAAGACCAGTCCATTGACAGTGTCGTCGTCCACGAGTTTGCCAGCGGCCATGATGGCCTTGGCCCGAAGGCCAATCTCCGTTCCTTTCGAAACGGCGTCTCTCAGAATATCTCCGGTCGAGAGATGAGTCAAAGCGAATTCACTCACCAATTGCTTGGCGGTGGTGCCTTTCCCGCATCCCGGAGGTCCTAACAGAATGTGAACTTTCATCGCGTCCTCGCTCCCGCACGGGCCAGGCGTCCACCACCCCGGATGCGCCCCTGCTCCAGGAATCCGTCATAGCTGCGCATGATCTGGTAGCTCTCGATCTGAGAGACCGTGTCCATGGCGACGCCGACGACGATCAAGAGAGAAGTGCCCCCGAAGTAGAAATTGAGGCCAGGCATGTTAAGTGTAAGAACCAGCGGGAAGAGAGAGATCAATCCGAGATAGACGGCCCCCACGAAGGTGAGCTTCGACAGGATGCTGTCCATGTAGATGCTTGTCTCTTTCCCGGGGCGGATGCCCGGGATGTAGCCCCCGGACCGCTTCATGTTCTCGGCGGTCTCGTCGGGGTTGAAGACAATGGAAGTGTAGAAGAAGGCGAAGAAGACCACCGTGCCGATGAAGATCACCGTGTAGTACCAGAAATGGGTCTGCGGACTGATGTAGCCAGCCGCTTTACCCAGCCAGGCCCACTGGGTGAACTGGGCGATGGTGGCGGGGAAATAGATCACGGAGCTGGCGAAGATGACAGGCATCACGCCGGCGGTGTTCAGCTTCAGGGGCAGGTAGGAGCTGCGCTGGCTCGCCATCCGGGAGGAGTCGGCACGCCGGGCGTAGTTGATGGGAATCCGCCGGTAGGCGTTCTCCACCAACACGACGGCGATGAGCACGGCGGCCATGACGGCGACGAGTAGGAAGTAAACGCCCTCTGGTGTAGGGTTCGTCCCCCTGACCGACTCCATGAACATCGTGCTCAGGGTCTGTAGTCCCTTGGGAAGTCCAGCAACGATGCCGGCGAAGATAAGCAGGGAGGCACCGTTACCGACACCGCGCGCAGAGATCTGCTCGCCGATCCACATGACGAAGATCGAACCGGTGGCCAGCGTGAATCCACAGAGCAGCTTGAACCCCATCCCCGGCATGACGACCACGTCAGGCCCCATGCTCTGGGCCAGCGAAGCGACACCGAAGCCCTGAATGAAGGCCAGGAGGAAGGTCAGGTAGCGGGTCCACTCGTTGATCTTCTGGCGCCCGGCTTCGCCTTCCTTCTTCTGGAGCTGCTCCAGGGCTGGAACCACCGCGCCCATGAGCTGCAGGACGATGCTGGAGGTGATGTACGGGGTGATGCCCAGGGCGAACACCGAGAACTTCTTGAAGGCGCCGCCGGAGAACAGGTCCACGACGTTGAAGAGATCGCTGGCCTTGCCGAGGCTCCTGGCAAGAGCCTCGGCATTCACGCCAGGCACGGAAACATGCACTCCGAGCCGGTAGATCACCAGCATCACCAGCGTGAACAGCAGGCGCTTGCGAAGTTCCGGGTTCGAGAACAGCTGGCGGAGTTTATTCATCCAGGCGCGCCTTTACTCAGCGGACTTCGCGCAGGGTTCCTGGATCGTGCCGCCCTTGGCCAGGATGGCCTCGCGGGCCCCCTTGGTGACCCGGTCGGCAACCACCGTGACCTTGCAGGTGAGCTCGCCGGAAGCGAGCACAACGATCTTCTCGATGCGCTGGCTGACGAGCTTCTTGTCGCGCAAGGACTCGAGGCAGACCGTGTCCCCATCCTTGTAGTGAATGGAGATGAAGGAGAGGCCGACTTCCTGGGTCATGGGTGCGAAGATGTTGGTGAAACCGCGCTTGGGCAGGCGGCGGTGCAGCGGCATCTGGCCGCCCTCGAAACCACGCTGGGAGCTGTAGCCCCGGCGGGACTTCTGGCCCTTCTCGCCGCGGGTTGCGGTCTTGCCCATGCCTGAGCCCTTGCCGCGGCCCACGCGCTTGCGGTTCTTGACGGCGCCCTCGGCGGGCTTGAGTTCATTCAGTTTCATGACTTACCCCTTCACCGTGACGTCGATGAGATAGGGAATGCGCTTGACGATGCCGTGCACGTTCGGCGTGTACTCGCACTCCCGAGTGTCCCCGATCTTCTTGAGGCCGAGGGTCTGTACGAAGGCGCGGTGCTTGGGAACCGTGCAGATGGTGGAGCGCTTGAGGGTCAGAACGACCTTCTTTCCGATCAGCTGGGACATGTTAGGCCTCCGCCTGATCCAGGCCACGGTTGGTCATGACCGTGTAGGGATCCATGAGGTTCTCGAACCCGGCGAACGTGGCGCGAACCACATTATGGGGGTTGGAGGAACCGAGGCTCTTGGTGAGCACGTTGTTGATGCCAGCGGCTTCCATGATGGCTCGCACCGCAGCGCCGGCGATGATGCCGGTGCCCTCGGGGGCGGGCTTCAGGAGCACGGAGCCACTGCCGAAGCGGCCGGTGACAGGATGGGGAATGGAGCCGTTCGGCGTCACGGGGACACGCATCATGTTGCGCTTGGCGCTCTCGATGCCCTTCTTGATGGCGGAGGGCACTTCAAGGGCCTTGCCGAGACCGAAACCGACCTTGCCGTTCCCGTCGCCTACGACCACCAGTGCGGAGAAGGAGAAGTTCTTGCCCCCCTTCACCACCTTGGTGACGCGGCCCACGTAGATGACCTGGTCCTTGAACTCGCTCCCCTGCGAAGCGTCCTGGGTGTTCTTGTCAGTGTGTGGCATTGCCATGGGGCCCCTCCTCAGAACTGGAGCCCGGCGGCGCGGGCGCTGTCGGCCAGCGCTTTGACGCGGCCGTGATAGACGTAGCCATTGCGGTCAAAGACCACCGCGGTGATGCCCTTCTCCTTGAGACGGGCAGCGATGCTGGCGCCGACGGCCTTGGCGGCCTCGATGTTGGCGCCATTCTTGAGCGTCGCGCGGAGATCCTTCTCCAGACTGGAGGCGGCGGCCAGGGTCACGCCCTTGCTGTCGTCCACGGCCTGAACGTAGATCCGGTTGAGGCTCTTGT